>JBHHUV010000148.1:0-6972 GCA_046754005.1 Phycisphaerae bacterium
GGACAGCTCATCGCCACGAACCATCTGCCTGTTCCTGATAGGCGCGACACTGCCGATCATGCGCCCGGAAGGGTTGCTCCTGGTAGTCTCGGCACTCACCCTGTGGTTGGTCATCGCGATCGCGCGGATACGGCCCGTCCCGGCAAGGGTGGCGGTGGGAGCGGCGGTCGGCACCGTGGCGTTTGTTGGGTACTGCACGGCCCTGCATTACTTCCCTATGGCAGAAGGCCATTCCAGCCTGCTGTTACTCCGCTATGACCCGGTCGACCGGCAATTTCACCGGACCATCGAACCACTGGCCCGCTTCCACAGCCGGGTGGATGTGCTCTATTCTAACACCCCGCTGGAGATCTCCGAGAACGCGAACCTGGGCTCGGAAATCCGCGCACATCCAATTGCCTATGCCGTGTATGTGGTGGAGCGTCTGCGAGTCCGTTTGTTCGCGATCGGTCAGGAACTGTGGAGGCAGTACATCGGCGGCACCCTGCTGCTCATCGCATGGTTCGCAATCGCGGCGAGCCGACGTGATCAGTGGGGTTGCGTGGCGGCAATAGTGGGTTACCTGACGTTGTTGGGCTTGGTGAACGAACTCGCCGGCTCGCGGCATAGGTTGTGCGCCCTGATCGTACTCGCCGTGATGGTCGCACGGACCGTCGTGCTGTGGGTACGCTCCATGAAGATATCGGTTCCCCGCGTCAAAATCGCCCTGTCAACGGCATGTATCCTCATCGCACCGTTATTCCTCTACAGAGCGAGGCAAACCTACTGGATCCGCATGAGCACGAAGAACCATGCGCACGAACACCTCGTCAAAGACTTTCTGAGACTGGAGGCCCGCCCGCGCTCGGTCGCCAGCAGCTATACCCAACTGCTTTCCTGCATGACGGGAGCATTTAGTGTCGGCGGTTATTGGCTGATGGAGAATCTCGACAACATGGTCGAAAAATTTCATCCCGATTGGATCTTGATCAAGAACAGCCCGCCGAGGGACAACTACGACCTCTACCGTGCCCGCGCCCACGCGCCCACGGGCTATCGCGTCGCCCTGGACAACAAAACGTCGAAATACCTGATCCTCCAGAGAGAAAGCCAAGTGGCGGGTGATCCCCGAATCGAACCGCCATAGCGAACTCCCTCAGGCCCTGATCGTCGCCCTGTGCACCTAGCCTTCCGGCTGTAAAGATTGGGGGAGAACGGCAGATTCAGATATCGACGAACATGCGATGGTCCGCTTCCGGTGAGGATAACATAGTTATTTACTTTCCGATCTCGAATGACCCTTGGCCGACAGCAACAGAATCGTTACCCCAACCGTCGGGAACTGATTATCTCGCTGATACGAATATCCATTCCGGGGTGCGTTCAAGCCCAAAACGGGGACTTGTCGATATATGCTGATGTCAGCGCCTTCCAGCAGGCTGGAAGGGCTGTATGTCCCTGCGCGGAAACCGAAAAACCGGTACAACGAACGATCCAACCTCACGGGAGGCAGAAAAATGAGCGGTTGTGTTTCCTGTGAGACGCTGCTGCTGCATCCCCCCATCACGCTCAAGAAGGAGGATGTTCCCAGCTTCGGATTCTTTCCTCCCATGGGGCTGGCCTATCTGGCTGCCGTGCTGGAGGAGAGTGGGATACCGGTCGCGATCCGGGATCTCCTCGTCGAAGGGGAGGAACAAACGGAGGACTGTGGTGACGGCAATCTACGAGTCGGCCTGCCCGATCACGAAATCAAGCGAATCCTGCACAAGGTGTCACCCCGTATTGTCGGCATTCCCAACATCTTCTCGGCGTTCAGTTCCGACAGCGTTCGACTGGCCCGGTTGGTGCGCAAGTTCATGCCGAACGCGCTGATCGTGATGGGAGGGGCGCAGGCCAGCAAGGAACCCCGCCCCCTTCTGAAGACCGGCGCCGTGGATGTCGTCGTCAAGGGCGAGGGAGAATACGTCTTCCGTGATATCGCAATCGCTGTCCTCGATGGTCGTCTCGATGAGGCAAGGGGGCTCAAGGGTACCGTATGGTTGGGCGCCAACGGGGACATTGTTGACAACGCGTCCCCCGATACGATCTTCGACCTGGATGCCATCCCGTTTCCCGCCTACCACCTGCTTCCAATGGAGAAGTACATCTGGCAGAGATCTGCCAATTTCGCCGTAACCATGCGTCACCCCATCGGCCACATGATCACCACGCGGGGTTGCCCTTTCAAATGCATCTTCTGCAGCACAACCAAGGGCTTCCGCAAACGCAGTGCGAAGAATATCTTGAAGGAACTCAAGTACCTGATAAACGAATACGGAGTCCGCGAAATCCACTTCCACGATGACAGCTTCGCCGCCGACGCCAAACGGGTTGCGGAACTCTGCCAGATGATCATCGATGAAGGAATTGACATACGCTGGCAGGTTTCTCAGGGCATCAATTCGTGCGCCATCGACGAAAGCCTCCTCGAACTCATGCACAAGAGCGGAATGTACCGTGTCGGTTTCCCCATAGAAAGCGCGTGCGCCAAAACACTACGGTTCATCCGAAAGCCCGTCCGCCTCGACAAGGTGACCAAGCTGATAAAAAAATGTAACGAACTGGGAATCTATACCTTTGGCTGTTTCATGATCGGCTTCCCGGAGGAAACCAGGAAAGAGATCAAGGAAACCATCGACTTCATCCTCAATTCCGGCCTCGATTATGTGAAGGTCTCTATCACCCAGCCCCTGGTCGGCTCCGAACTCTATTCTGTTTACCAAAGCCTCAACCTGATGGGAGACTATGCTCGACACGGAAGCACCTATGCCCACACGGAGTACGACACCGTCAACCTCAAGGCCGGGGAATTGAATGAAATCCGCGATCAAGTCTTCCGTGACTTCGGCCGAAATCGCCTGAAGAACGCGCTCACCCCGCGTGGCTTTCGCCGCTCTGTTCTCCCAAAGCTCAGGTCATTCGAACATGCACGCTACTTCCTCAAAGTCGGTCGCTACGCCTTGCTGAACGGCGAATCCGGACGCTGAATAAACCCAAAAGAGTAATAGACCCGGCCCCGAAGACTACGGGGCGTCCTGGGCTGAACTGAGAGATGCAGTCTCTCCCGGTCTTGGACTGTGCCATCCGGTCGGCCTGGGACTGCTCGATGAATTGGCAGATACGCTCGAATGCTCCGCAGTCATCGCTCGTGCCGTGGCCTGCCACTGCTCCAGTTGCACCCGCCAACCGGCGGCCAGAGTGTCATAGCCCTGCCCTGGCTCGACTACGTGCCAGTCGCTGTAAAGGTCGGCCAACAGGCCGTTGAGTCTCATAGTTCGGGTGTTGTCTTTGCCGAAGCCCTTCGCCACGAGCTTCTGGGCTTCCAACAGCGTCGCCTCTGCGGATTCATACTCCTGGAGCATCGCTTGAGCTTCACCCAACTTCGCCAGGCAGCTACCCAACAGGCGCTTGTTCTGACGCCATCGCTCACTCCGACCGGTCCAGATTCGCCGCGCCGTGGCCGACGATTCCGAGAGATACCGGAGCGCTTCGACTGGACGATCCATTTCGATGAGCAGAAAACCCATGTTGTTGATCAGTGCCAGCGTGCGTGGGTGATTGTCCCCCAGTATGCGGCGGGCGTCCTCCAGCGCCTCACGGTAGTACGGTTCGGCCTCGACAAACTTGCCCATGTCCTGAAGCACACAGCCCATGTTGTTGAGCGAAATCAATGTCCCGAGATCATCGTCCCCCAACACGCGGCGGGTGCCCTCCAGCGCCTCGCGATAATACGGCTCGGCCTTGGCGGGCTGGCCCATCGACCTGAGCAGATGGCCCATGTTAACAAGCGCGTTCAGTGTCCTGGGATGATCATCGCCCAGCAGGCGGCGATCCTCTTCGAGTGCCTCACTATGTTCCAACGGCTCGGCAAGAAAACACAGACCGCCGTCACCCGTTTTGTGCACTGTGTATAATGGCAGAAGTTCACTCACACCCGCATAGTTGCACCAGGCACCCCGCCAGGGAAGTCGGTCGAAATAGGCAACCACGCCACCCTTCGACTGGGCCTCCTTGAGCCTGGGCAGTGTGGTGTACCCATACTCCCCATATTCGTCATATGTGTTAATCAACGCAGCCGCCCCGTATGAAATACGGCCCGTGAGGATGTAGATCGCGTCCGGTGCATTGCTGTAAACCGGCACGCTCGCCGGTAGTTCGTTGATAGCCGCGATGGTCGGGGAGTTTCTCCACTTGACGTCGTGGTAGCCCTGGCCTCCGGCACCCGACGTGTAGGCCAGCTCGATGCTCCGATCCAGTGCACGGGGGATCCGAATCAACAGTGCACCACAGCAACAGGCCAGGGCCACAACGGCCAGCGTACGTCGACGACCCGCCCGCTCCCAAAGAGAGTATCCACCCAGAAAACCAAGAAGCACTCCCGGCACCAGTAGGGGCAACAGGATGCGACCATCAAAAGTCAGGAGGAGCTTGCCGAAGAATACCATGCTCCCCAACAGGAACAGGGGATACATCGCCAGAAAGATTCCCAACACCCAACAGGTGTTCGCCCTCAGGGCAGCCGGGCTGAATCGATCTCGTATCGCCCGAGAGCGGCGGGCAAGAACTGTCATCCAGCCCAGCACGAAGATCGTCAAAAGGGTAAGAAGCAGGCAACCGGTCTTACCGGGCACGAAGTCCGACAAGATCCAGGGCCAGAGCCAGCCGGCGATAACATGGGTAGCGTGTTGCAGGTCTCCAACCACCCGAACATACTCGTATGAACCCGGCTGCAAAACGAGTCCCGCTATGGAAAAGTGATCGCTGATGTACCTGATCCAGGGAGCTTCCCCGGGGCTCATCGGCATAAAGAGCATGGCCCCGACGCAGGCCGTCGCCAGGATGCGGTTTCGCAACCGGCCACTCCCCAACAAAAGACAGGCCAGGGCGGTAACGATCAAGGATGCCCCGGCCCACCGGGTAAACAGCCCGAGGACAATGGCAACGCAGGACACCAGCAACAAAAGGCGCCGGCCGGTGGATGCATAGGCAGCCAGCAGCATCAGAGCAACCATGGCAAACCAGATAAATGCCGGTTCGGTCCAGGCCATGGAGTGGATGGCCAGCATCTGCCGGCTGGTCGCTACAAAAAGCGCGCAACAGGCCGCCAACCACAACGAGCCGCTGGCGCGCCTCACGATCAGGCCTGCCAGGAAAACGGTGCCACCGAAGAAAAGGGCATTGAGCCATCGAACGGAGACTACCGGGTCAATCCCCAGCCGCCCAATCACGGCAAGCATGCCGGGCAGCAAAGGCGCCCAGCGGTTTCCTATGGGTTCTGGAACGATATCCCCCCAAGGCAAAACCATACCGCGCCCGGCCGCGGACTCTCGGGCCAGGCTGATATAGATCACCGAATCGGAACTCAGACCGACGCCGTCCCGAGTGGCCACCAACACCAAAACCACGGCCAACAGGGCAGGCCCGATGAGCATGGCCCAGGTAATGACGCGCTTCCGGTGTTCTTGTGTCGCCTCTCGACCAATATCCCAATCTATTCGCATGGCTCAGCGCATCTCAGAATTGCAAATTAAAAAAACATCCCGGTCTCGAAAAGATCCTCGGCCAACCGCAGCAGTATCATGACCCAACCGTAGAGATGTCATTCTCTCACTGATCCTTATGCAGGATGCAGGACATCCCATCCACCATCCGGCCATCTCGGATAGGATCGGCTTTATCCGCGCATTCGGTTTAGCCATTCTACGAAGCCCGAAGTATTTCCAGACCGAGGATTTCCGTTCTCCCGAACTACGCGTGGGAAGGTCGATTCTGACTGAAACGCGCGAGATAGCCTTTGCGCATGCCCTTGTGAATACAGGAGCCGGCAGGAGGCGACCATCGTCGAAATCCAAGGTGGACACCGAGGTGGATAATAGACACTTGTTGCGGTAGGTGTTCGGGCAGGGGCTCGCGTCAAGAATCGCTGTGGCCCGGGCCAAATCGGCGGTTCGATACCTTCCTGCGTGCGCGACGACCGCGAATTCGGATCACAACCAGGTAACACGTGCTCAGAACCAGGAGAAGCCCCCCCATATTGGGCGCACAAGTCATTCCGCAGCCCGGCGCGAGCGGGGTGGCGACCGGTGTGAGTCCGATCGTTCCACCGCCATCTCCGACAAGCAACGTGGTATAGCCGATCACGCGATCTCCCAACTCATCGGTGACGAACAGGCGGACGACATAAATCCCTTTCGGAGCAGGGCCGAAAACGGGGTTGGATTCCGAAGAAAACATAGCACCCGGATTGCCGCGAAGGGTCCACTCGTAGGTATAAGGGGGCTCGCCGCCGAGCACGGTCGGACTGCCGCCGAGCACCATGGTCTCATCGGGTTCGAGTTGACGATTGCCGCCAAGATTCAGCCTGAGCGTTCGGTCCTCGAGCAGATAGGTCCAGCTATCGCCGGGAAACGGATTACCGGCAAGATCCGTGACCCCATCACCGGAAAAGTCAACCGTCACGGTTCCAAACTCCGGCACCGCAAATCCGCTGAAGGTAAAAGAATCTCCACCCGAACTGTCCGCGATCAGATTGGCGGCGGCGGAACCATTGACAGTCAACGAGCCGGCGGTGACGCCCTTGACAAGTTCGTCCATGCGGACGCTAATGGTCGGTAACTCAGTTAAAGCTGCTTCACGCTCAGGGATCTCGGATGAGACACTCGGAGACGTAAGGTCTATCGAATACAACCACTGGTCTCCGGCAAATAGGATCCCATTGGTGTCCAGAATCCCCTGGCCGGATAATACGATTGTGACCGGCCCCTCTGTCGGGGGTGTGAAACCCGAAAACAGATAAGGCCCCTCCTCTGTGCCTATTACACTGGTCGCCTCAGAACCGTTGACGGTCAGAGAGGCCGCGGTAACACCGGTCACGTCCCGTGTAAAAACGATGTCGATCATGGATAGAGACAACAAGGGGACAGAATCACGTGGCGGGGCTTCTCTGGATATAGA
>JBHHUV010000149.1:0-6971 GCA_046754005.1 Phycisphaerae bacterium
TTCTGGGCCGTCCAGGCAGCCATCGCCAGGGAACTGGGCAAGGCGAAGGACGACATCGCCCGGGACGCGCTGCTCGCGGCCGTCAAGACGAAGCATCCCAAGGCCCGGGCGGCCGTCGTTGCGGCCCTGGAAAAATATACGGAAGAGGCCGATGTGGAATCCGCCCTGCTGAACATCGTCAAGGAGGGCGATGCGAGCTACACCGTCGAGACCAACGCCATTCGGGCTTATGCCAAGGTCTGCGCCGACCCACCGCTCGACTTGCTGGAATCACTCCTCGATCGAGATTCTCAAAACGAGAGGATCCGAGCCGCGGCCCTGCGCGCGATCGGTGATCATTGCGACGTGGATCGATTTTCCCGGCTCATCGAATGGTCCAAACCGGGCAAACCCGTCGCCTGTCGCACCTCCGCGATCGGGGCGATGGGCAAGGCGATGTCGGACGAAGATCAGGGTAAACAGTTCGTGGAACAGGGCATGGAAATCCTGGAGGGTTATCTGGCCGTCAAGTCGCCACGCGTGCAACGGGCGGTTCTCTCGGCGCTGGCCGATCTCGGTAAACAAGCGCTGCCGCTCCTGCCCGAGATCGATCGATTGGCAGAAAATGGCGGTGGTCGTATCGAACGCTCCGCCAAGCGCGCCGGGAAAAAGATACGCGAGTCGGAAACTCCGGAGATGCAGCTCGACGATCTGCGAGATCAACTCGCCGATCTTAAAAAGCAAAACACACGACTCGCCGAGAGGCTCAAGAAAATTGAAGCCGCGCAATCCGGCAACCTGGACAAGACCATCCGGGCCAACGCATCTGAATAAGCACCGCGCCGCGATCAGAGCCGCGCCGATGAGGCAGCGGTCAGGTGACAGCCGGAATGGGGTTCCCATGGATACACCCAATCCCCCAAGAACACCCGCCCGCCGTCATCGACTCTTGAGCTTCCTGGCGTCGGCAACCCTGATCGCCTCCGGACAGTGCACCGGCGCGCAGACACTTGGTCTCCACTTTCGTGGCACTTTCCCTCTGAGCAACATCGCGACAGACCAGAACGGGCAGGCATTCACCGTCACCGGCCTCAGCGGGCTGGCATGGATCGGCGACACCCGCTACGTGGCCGTCATGGACAACTCCGACAAGATTGTCTTCCTGGACATCGACCTAAGCTCAAACGGAACAATCCAACGAGCGACGATCTCCGGCGGTCTAACACTCGCCGAATCCCATGATTATGAAGGTATCACCTACACCACCGACCAACGCAACAGCGTCTTCCTCGCCGAAGAAGATACACCCGCCGTCCGCGAATTCGCCCTCTCGGACGGCGCGCTGTTGCAAATACTCGACACTCCGCCGATCTTTCTCACCCGGCGTCACAACCTGGGATTCGAATCGCTCTCCCGACATCCCGACGGAACGGACCTCTGGACGGCCAACGAAGAAGCCCTGCCGCTGGACGGTTCCGTATCCACGGTACTGACCGGATCGACCGTCCGCATCCTGCGCTATGCGCTCACCAATGAGACCGGAACCCCCGGCGAACAGTATGTCTATAACACCGCACCGATCCACGGCGGCACCATCAACGGCAGCCGAAGCGGCCTGGTCGAACTGGTCGTTCTACCAGATGGCAGGATGCTCGCGTTGGAGCGATCGATCGCCTTCAGTGTCCCAAACTTCTTTCAAAACCGGCTCTACGAATTGGAATTCACAATCGCGACCGACGTAAGCAGTCTCGTCAATGGACTCATCGGCGAAACCTTTACACCCGTCGACAAGCACCTCCTCTGGTCCGGCAACCTGGGCAATCTCGAGGGCCTCGCATTGGGGCCACTTCTCACTGGAGGCAATCGGTCCCTGTTGGGAGTAGTCGACGACGGCGACGCACTGAGCACCCATCAACTCGTCGCATTCGAACTGCTCGAGGCGGTTCCGTAGGATAAAGCGTCAATTCGTAGTGTTCGCTATGTGGACCCAACGGGTTTGTGAGATCAGATGGCTTTTTTTATCTCGGCGATCGCCTTGGCCTCCAGCGCCTTGGCCTTTTTCAATAGCTTGATCTGTCGCTCGCGCAGTTCCGGCGGGGGCAGGGACTTCGGAAACGATTTTTCGTATGGGATGTCGTGATACCCCTCCCGCAGAAGGCGAACCTCCCGATCGTAATAGGCTGCCGCCTGAATAAGATAACGCGAGCGTGTTCCGAATTCGCCTGCGATCTCTTTCAGATACCGAACCGCTGCGCCCCGGGCATCCATCAGGCCGATGTAGGTCCAGATATTGGCGTGAATGTAGTTCCGATCGTTGATTCCGCGTAAATTTTGACACCAGAAGTCAAACGCCTTGGCGCCCAATGCATACGAACCCGATCTCCGCTGCTCATACAGATCCACGGCACGCCGCAAAGACTTGACATGCGCCTGACGACGCGGCGGCCGGGGCAGTCGACGATTCAGAAAAACCACCGCCGTCGGCCAGTCGGTCGCATCCCGATCGGAACTCTGCGCATGGCCGTGATACGATCGACACAACCACTTGTTCCCGGGCCGATAGCCGGTGATGATCCCCCAGTCCTCGGGCCGAATGATATTGGCGGCCAGCACGGGCATTTTTCGATTCAGGCTATTGGCGATTTTCCGATTCAATTCCGCCGCCGCCGAATGCTCGTCCCGACGAACCACGCGCACCTCGTAGTCGATGCCGATCGCCGAAAAAAGAGGTTCGAGACACGATTCTCCCACCAGTGGATCGGAGTTGCCCACATCCCAACGATCGACCCGGAACTGCACGCGAAACGCCATCCCGCTGATGCCCATCAGTTCGTCGTAACCAATCTTCCGGCCCATGCCGTCCAGCACGAGTTCCAGGCAATGCATGAAGGTGGTATCGCGGCCCCGGGCGAAGCCACGGATCGGTCCGATCCCCTCGATGCGCAGCGTCCCCTGCCCTTCATGGACCTTTTTCAGGCGAGACCGCTCTCGTGGAACCGGGCGGGGAGGCTCGGCACAGCCGGGAAGACACATCACCGACAACGCCATACATAACGCCACCCGTGTAACCATGCTTATCCTGTATCCGGTTCTTATCGATTCGTGTCTCAATACGAGACCTGATGGGTTATCTGTGTCCGTTGCACCGACCAGCCCGACGGATTCATGAAGCCCACATTCATGGATGGATGTACCGACTCAGGGCCTGCCGAGAGACCGGGCGATGCGATCCGAAAGATACAACCAGAAGACGATCGGAAGCCATCGACCGACAACAAAGAGGGCGATCATCGCCAATCGCCCTTCCGGCGTCAAATGAAGGGACAAATCCGTTGAAAACCCCACTCCGTTGAGGGCCGTTGCGGTCTCGAATACGGCTTCATGGACCGTCGCATCGCTCCCCGACAGCAGGGCCACCGCGGCGATCACATGGATACAGAGCCAGACGAAGACAAAGATCGGCACGCGAGACAGGATCAGCCGCCGCACCGCCGGTCCACCGGCATGTTGAGCCCAGGAACGCCGTCCATATAGGACGCAGAGGGCCGGCAGCAGGATTGCGGTCGTTCGAATCCCCCCGGCGACCCCGCCGGCCGAGCCGCCCACAAACATCCACAAGAGCACAAGTCCGCAGGACGGACGGGAAAGCGCCCCCTCGGAGATCGGAATCGCCTGCATCCCGGCCGAACGCAGAAGGGCCGAGACATACACCGCTCGACGCCAGCGTTGGGAATGGCCCGTCTCGTCGCGGAGGGCGATCCGATGTTCACCCAGATCGAAGGGTAGATTGGGAACCCATGCGTTGGGAAGGGCCCCCGGTGTCTCAAAATAGAAGAGAAAAAACGCGCCAAAGAAGAGCAGCGCCAGCGCGATCGCCGCTTCGAACTGAGGTAATCGTCGAGTGGGGATCATGTCGATTCGCGATGGATGTTCCGAACTTCCCGCCGACTTGGTTTTCGATCGGCCGTGGATCATATTCATGATCACCGGCAGACCGATCGAGCCGACAATCGCCAGGATCGTGATGATGGTGAAGCTCGCCCGGTTGGCATGCAGAAACTCGAAGCCGTCGTCTCGAACAACAAGACCGCTGTTCCACAGGGCGCTGCCCGCATGCACGGCGGCATTCCACAATCCATCCCCGAGCGATATCCCATCCGAGCGCGCGAGACAGAGCACGAACAGGGCCGCGATTTGGAGACCGAAGGCGACTTGCAACACCCGGCGAAGGCGGATTCGTCGTGATAAAAAGGGTGTGATGATCGCCAGCCCGATCGCGCAGAATCCAATCCCCGCGAGTTGCGTTGTGAGCATCAAGACTGCCTGCCCGAATCGGGTGTATTCGTGCGTGAAGCCGTAGATCGTGTTTCCCGCGAGGCAGGCCGCGCCGACGGCGGCGAATGTGTTGTCCAGAATATGGCTCCAGAAGTTGTGCGTGTAGTCGGGCACGCCCGATCGTGTGGCCGCCGGCATCGATAGAAGCGTAGTCGCCACAAGGATTAACAGGCACCAAGGGCGAACCATGACGCGGAGAAGTCCCAGCGGTTGATTGATATTCTGGTCAACCTGTTGGTAGAGATGCGCGAGTTCGTCCAGCAGCAGTCCGCCGGCGATGAATAGCGTTGTTCCGAGGAGAAACAGGCCGGAATCTCTTCGGAGGATCGCCACTGCGATCGCTCCTGCGATTACCATCATCGTCAGCCACGGCTCGATGCCTGTTTTGAATCTTCGCGGCGAACATCGCAGTCCCAGCCACAACAGAAGTGCGGGTAATTGCAGCACTTGCGTCGCCCAGATTGGCAGCAGTCCGGTGCTGTTCGGTCCTCGAACCGATGCGGCCAACGCTGCCACGATGATTGCTGCGATGAGAGATGGCTTTGACGCGTTGGGCATTCCGAAAAGCTATCGCCGTGGAATGGACCTGACAACCGACGGGTCAAAATCTCGAATGTGTCCGCATTGGCCGGTCAATTTGGAGTATAAACGTTTGTAATTTGCTTATGTGTAATCAGTTATATCAATGTCCGCATGATATTGGGGGCATTGAATAAGGGGGATTTTATCGGTCCTTTTTTTAGGGCGTCATGTGGGTTCCGGCTTCGCCATGCCCGCGCTTTGAGGCTTGGGAATGCCACCCATCCGCACTTTCACGGAACGGGGAGCAAGCCTGTTGCATGTTGACGGAAACCTGCCCCATCGGACCGCGTGTCGTCCGACGCGGGCGTGTTTGGGGGAACCGATACCATGTGCGACAGGGATAGAAACGGGGAAGGCCGCGCGGCGGAAGTGCGCCGGGCCACCGACGACGGCCGCATTCCGATCGGCATCATCCGCGAGCCGGGCATCGCCCCGGCCACACCACGAAAACGCGAGGTCTGCAAGCAATTCGGCATCCCCGTGCGCGAGCCGCCGTTTCATATCGCCGAGGACTGCGGGATCTCGATCGAGCCGGGGGGGATCCTTCTACTGGTCGGCCCGTCGGGCAGCGGGAAGAGTTCGATCCTCTCTGTTCTGGACGGTAGGCTCGAACGACCGATCCGTGTGGGGCGATCGCGATTTCCTGCTGACCGGCCCATCGTCGATGCCGTCGCCCCGGGCCGGCCCCTCTCGACCGCGCTCGAGAGCCTGACCGCCTGCGGTCTGGGCGAGCCGAGGCTGTGGATTCGCCGATTCCACGATCTCTCCGATGGTGAACGCCTTCGCGCCGAGCTGGCCCGTGCCGTGGGGCAGGCGATCCGAAGCCGGCGGCCCCGCGTCATCCTCTGCGATGAATTCACCGCCGGTCTCCATCGCCGCCTCGCGAAGGCCGTCGCCTACAACCTGCGGAAGCTGATCACGCGCCATCGGCTGAGCCTCGTCGTCGCCACCTCACACGACGACATCGCCGCCGATCTTCAGCCCGATCAATCCGTGCGGCTCGGCGGATCGGAGCCCGTCATCACCCATCACGTCGTCCATGATCGGGACATGTCGCTCCGTCGCCGCGTCTCGATCGTGCCGGGCAGCCTGCGAGACTATGCCCGGTTCAGCTCGATGCACTATCGCCAGCGCGACCGTGCGGGTTTCGTCGACCAGGTTTTTCTGCTTCGGGAAACGGCGACGGGGGAAGCCCTGGGCATCCTCGTTTTCACCTACGCATCGCCGGAACTGGCACTTCGGAATCGCTCGACCGGCGGGCGATTCATTCGCGACATTCGCAGGCTGAATCGCGAACTTCGCATCCTTCGGCGGCTCATTATTCATCCAGACATCCGTGGCTGTGGGCTGGGGCACTACTTTGTTCGGCAGGCTTTGCCACGGGTCGGCGTGCGATTTGTCGAGTGCCTGGCGGCGATGGGCGCGATCAACCCGGTCTTTGAGAGGGCGGGGATGCGCCGCGTCGGCCGGTGTGCGTTGCCGAAGGGTCGGCGGAGGCTGCTGATGCGGATGCTGGAACTGGACGTTGATCCACTCAGTCCGTATTTTTCGAGCAAGATCGTGCGATGCCCGCGCGTCCGGCGACTGGTGGAGGAGACGATTCGCGGCTGGGTTGAAACGACACAGGGGGGCTCCCAATACCGGGTCGCCGGTCGCTCGGCCGTGGAGCTGTCCAGGGTTTTTAGACAACTACACGGCAGCCCACCCGTTTATTATCTCTGGGATCGGGAGGGGGAGTTTCCTGGTCCATGACACCACAGGCGGGTCATGGGATCCCGGCTCACCCGGGCCATGAGGGATCTTGGCACAGGTGGTCCGGCGAAATCCGTCCCGAAGGGACATAGGAGCGTTGCCACGGGTGGAGCGCAGCGCAACCCGTGGACACGGTATTCTCCCGCGCATCTCTTCGCCCTGAAAGGGCGCAGACACGCTGCCCTCGCCCTTTCAGGGCGGGATGATGAGCTATACGTACCCAGCCCCACGGGTTCCGCTGCGCTCCACCCGTGGCTATGCGCCTGCGCTCCTCCGGAGCGGAATGGTCGTGCTCCGGATGCCGGGACGGCTGTCGGTCCACC
>JBHHUV010000150.1:0-6951 GCA_046754005.1 Phycisphaerae bacterium
ATTTCGCCGGACTGTGCTGCGCCAAGATCCCGCCTGAACTGTCATGGACCCGATCCGACCCCATCCCCACGCCTTCGTCTTGACAGGTTGATGCGACGTCCCTACGCTCCGTTACGCACGCACGAGCGGTTTGTTGGGGCGTCAAGGTGCGGCAACGGCGGCACGAGAGCCGGATCGGGCGACGCCCGGAGCGGATCAGACAGGGAGAAAAAACAATGGCGGCAGTCAAGGTTGGCATCAACGGATTCGGTCGGATCGGTCGATTGGTGGCTCGGGCGATGTCCCAACGGCCGGGCGAGTTTGACATCGTGGCGATCAACGACATGGGTTCCTCGCCCCGGGTCCACGCCCATCTCTTCAAGTATGACAGCGCCCACGGGCAATTCGCCGGAACTGTTGAACACGATGAGACCAGTCTTCTCATCAACGGCGATCGCATCCGCGTCTGCGCTGAGCGCGACCCGGCCCGATTGCCGTGGGGTGATCTCGGCGCGACCGTCGTGATAGAATCGACCGGCGTCTTCACCAAACGCAACGACGGCAAGAAGGCGGGCTACGACGACCACATCAAGGCGGGCGCCAAGAAGGTGATCCTCTCCGCCCCGGCCAAGGACACGATCGACGCCACCGTTGTTCTCGGCGTCAACGACGAAACCCTCAAGCCCAATCACACCTTCGTCAGCAACGGAAGCTGTACGACCAACTGCCTCGCCCCGCTGATCAAGATCATGGCCGACAATCCCGACGTGTTCGGAAGCAAAATCGACGGCTTGATGACCACGATCCACGCCTACACCAATGACCAGCGTATCCTCGACCAGGTCCACGGTGAGGATCTTCTCCGTGCCCGTACCGCTGCTGTCAACATCATCCCCTCCTCGACCGGCGCCGCCAAGGCCATCGGGCTCGTGATACCGAACGAAAACATCCGACTCGATGGCTTCGCCTTCCGCGTCCCGGTCCCGGACGGCAGCGTCGTCGACCTGACCGTCACCCTCGAAAAAGAGGTCGACGTCGAATCGGTCAACGGTCTGTTCAAGAAGGCTGCGGCAAGTGGTCCGCTCTCGGGCATCATGCAATATCTCGACGAACCCCTCGTCAGCGGTGACATCGTCGGCAACCCCCACAGTTCGGTCTTCGACTGTTCTCGGACGATGGTCCGGGGCCGGCTCCTGAAGCTCGTCAGCTGGTATGACAACGAGTGGGGCTTCTCCAACCGCGTGGGCGATCTCGCCCTCCGCCTCGCTGCCATGGCCTGATCCGAACACGCTTTTTATCGCCGGTTTCCCAATATGTGTATGCATCGTGTGTGCCACTGCTTCAAGCAGTGCTGTGCGCGGTTATAAGACCTTCGTGTGAATAACCGACCGGTTCGAGTTTTTCGGACTGCAAAAGATTTCCCATTGGCATCGTCGGAAATTACATTGCATACTAGATGTTAAGGGTATGGGACAAGGTCCATTCTGACTGAAACAGGCGAACGGCGGCGCAAAAGCTGGAAAGAATCCCTCGCGTTCTGTCGGCAATGCGGACGCTGACGGTTCTTGCGCATCCGTTCCCATGGGCCACAGAGATTAGGGAGAATCAAAATGCGCGCATTTCTCAAACACGCCAAATCGTTTATTCAATCGGAAGATGCTGCTACGGCCACCGAATACGCCATGATGATTACGCTCATTCTCCTCGTCGTAATCGTTGCCGTCTCGGTCCTCGGCGTAAAAGTATCCGGCGAGTTCGACAATGCCGAACAGCAATGGACGGCTGTCAATCCATAATTACAAGAGTATCAATAAACAGAGCCGCATGGATCAGAGCCGCGACCGTGAGGGAGCGGTCGGTGCGTATTTCACGTCATGATTCATCCCGCGCGCCGTTCGATGTCTCTCATGGGACCAACAGGCTGACAAATGGCTGGATGTCGCCCCCGTCGGGCATCCCGCTGCCATCGAGATCGGCCCCCGCGACGTGGACCGGATCGGTATCCTGGCCAAGCAGAACGGCCACAAACACGATGCTATCTGATGGATCAACCGTACAGTCCTGGTTGAGATCACCCGGCGGCGAGCCGGGGCCGGTAACGGTAAACAGTGAAAACGTGCTCGATCCGGTGTTGCCCGCGAAGTCCGTGCAGGAGACGCTGTATTGGATCAACCCGCCGCAGGGCTGCCCGGGAATCGCCCCGCGATAGATCGGACCCCCGCTGTAGACCATCGGAACCGTCAGGTCCGGGCCGCCGTCTACGGTGTAATGCACCGAAGCCCCCGTCGAAAAGAAGTTTCGATCCGAAGACATGTCATCCAGAATCATCGCCCGCACCACATAGGGCCCGGTCGTATCCGCCGTGTTGAACAACCGCTCCGCCTTGATGATACGAGGCGCGATCGTGTCTGCGGGGCCCGTGGTGTTCATGTAGATTCGATTCTGGAAGGTTCCAGATTCTCCCTGAGCGGTCACGATATCCAGGCGGCCGTCGCCGTTCAGATCCCCGACGGCGATGTCCAGCGACGAGTCCGTCACGACCTGAATCACCCCGGATGTCAGCGTGAAGCCGCCGGCCCCGTCGTTCTGATAGATCTTCTCGCCACCGGTCCCCAGCCGGGCGATGATCAAGTCGAGATCGCCATCGTTATCGTAGTCGAGGAACTTGCTGTCATTGTCGTCCTGATTGGGATTCGGCGATATCTGGCTGCTGATATCCACGAATGTTCCGCCTCCCGTGTTCATCAACAGAATCTCGGAAGAGGAACCGGGAAGGCCGTTCGCCCCGATCAGATCCAGATCCCCATCACCGTCGATGTCCCCGAAATCGTAGGAATAACAGGTTGTGTCGGAAGGGATCGTCGTCAGCAGCGAGAACACCCCCGTCCCGTCATTTTCATACAGGCGGCTGTTATTATTTCCTGTCCCCGAGGTTTTCACGTCGAGATCGAGATCTCGATCGATGTCGCCGAAGATGCAATCCATGTTTTCGCAGATATTCTCGATGGGATGCCGCGCGGCCGTCTCGTCGGTGTACGAGCCAGTGCCGTCGTTGACATACACCCGATACTGGCCGCAGCCGAATCGATTCGTCGAGCCGCTGGTGATGTAGATATCCAGATCGCCGTCATTATCGATGTCGCCGAACTGGGCGCGAGAACTACTCAGCGTCATTTGTGGAAGCTGGCTTGTGATGCTGGTGAAGAAACCTTTGCCGTTGTTTTCGAACAACTGAGGCTGGCGCTGAAAATCCTGGGCATAGATCACATCCAGATCGCCGTCCCGGTCGATGTCTCCAAGTTCCACCCCGCGGCAGAGGCCCAGGAAATTGATCCGGGCTGCCGATTCGTCCGTGAAGTGGCCGCTGCCATCGTTGATGAAGATTCGCTGGGGCAAGGGCGTGCCGGGCGTCGAGAAGTTTCCGCCGTTGGCGAACAGGATATCCAGGTCGCCATCGCCATCGATATCGCCCAGGGTGAGCTGGTTGGTCCACTCTGCGGGATTGGGACTGGGAAATCGCGTGGCTGTCTGATCCTGAAACTGTTGTGCGACGGCCGAGGCCGTGATGCACAGGACTACGACAGACGGGAGGGCGCGTTTCATCAACAATCCGAGTAGATAATTCACCGTGGAAGACCCTCCTCAGGCGATTTTCAATTCAATTTTCGGGTTTGGGCCGGTGGGAGTACCGGCACGCTCCGGGTCGGCAGGATCCCTCATTCTAACGAATCCACTGGTTAAATACAATCCATGAAGCACGGAATGAGACCATCGGAATCCGGTCATTCACACGACGGAGCCCAAGCAGAGCCGCGCCCGTAAGGTAGCGGTCACGACCCACCCTCGCGGCATCACCGCAACATTTTTCGCAGCACCGTCTGAAGAATCCCCCCGTTGCGGTAATACTCGATCTCTACCGGCGTGTCGATACGAACGACGGCGGAAAACCGGATCTCCTCGCCGCCGTCGGCCGGCTTCGCGACGACGGAAACCTCCTGCCGGGGTTGCAGATCATCTGACAGCCCCGCGATTGTGAAGGTTTCCTCTCCGCACAGGCCGAGTGTCTCCCGATTGTCGCCCGCTTTGAACTGCAACGGCAGCACCCCCATGAACACCAGATTGCTTCGGTGGATCCGTTCATAGCCCGCCGCTAGAACTGCGCGAACGCCGAGCAGCAGCGTCCCCTTCGCGGCCCAGTCGCGCGAGGAGCCGGTGCCATACTCCGTTCCCGCGAGCACGATCAGCGGCGTCTGCGTCTCTTTGTATTTTAGCGACGCATCAAAAATGCTCATCGTCTCGCCCGTCGGCAGATGTCGCGTGACGCCCCCCTCGGTCCCCGGCGCCAGCAGGTTCCGCAGTCGAACGTTCGCAAACGTTCCCCGTGTCATCACCCGATCATTCCCGCGTCGCGAGCCGTAGCTGTTGAAATCCTTCGGCTCGACGCCGCATTCGATCAGATAGCGACCGGCCGGGCTGTCTTGGGCGATCGCCCCGGCGGGAGAAATGTGGTCCGTCGTCACCGAATCCCCCAGCATCACCAGCACCCGGGCGTTTTCGATCGGTCCGATCGAGGGCGACTCGGGCGCCATATCGACGAAGAACGGAGGTTCGTGGATATAGGTGCTCGTCTCGTTCCAGGCATAGTCGTTCCCCTCGCCGACGCGGATCCGGTTCCACTTCTCGTTGCCGTCAAACACGTTGGCATAGGTCTTGCGAAACATGTCCGGCGTGATGGATTGCGCCACGGCCTCGGCGATCGTCGATCGATCGGGCCAGATGTCTCGAAGATAGACCGGCCTGCCGTCCGCATCGTCACCCAGCGCTTCGGACGACAAATCAATATCCGCCCGGCCCGCGAGGGCATAGGCCACGACCAGCGGCGGGGATGCCAGGTAATTCGCCTTCACATGCGGGCTGATCCGCCCCTCGAAGTTGCGGTTCCCGCTGAGAACGCTCGCGGCGACGAGGTTCCCCTTCGAGATTGCCGACGCCACCGCTTCCGGCAGCGGACCGCTGTTGCCGATACAGGTCGTGCAGCCATAGCCGACCGTGTAAAAACCCAGCTTGTCGAGATAGGTGTCCAGACCGGCCTTCTGAAGATAGTCGGTCACGACTCGCGAGCCCGGCGCCAGGCTCGTCTTGACGAACGGCTTGACCTTCAGCCCGCGCTCGACGGCATTCTTTGCAAGAAGCCCCGCCGCGAGCATCACCGACGGATTGCTCGTGTTTGTGCAACTCGTGATTGCCGCGATCACCACCGACCCGTGTCCGATCTCGATTGAGTCACCATTTTCACGGACCGCCTCTCGGCGGGGCAGATCCTGCTCCGCCAGCTCGAAACCCCGCGCCTTCGCCGGGGCCGTCAGGGATGCCCGAAAGGCCCGTTTCATATCGCCCAGTCGAATACGATCCTGCGGCCGCTTCGGTCCCGCCAGGCTGGGCTCGACCGTCCCCAGTTCCAGGTGCAGCGTATCGGTAAAGACGGGATCAGGCGTCTCATCGGTTCGGAACAGATCCTGCTCCTTTGTGTACCGCTCGACCAGGTCGACCTCCGCCGCCGACCGGCCGGTCCGCTCCAGAAACCGCAGCGTCTCGGTGTCGATCGGGAAGAACCCCATCGTTGCCCCATATTCCGGTGCCATGTTCGCCAGTGTCGCCCGATCGGGCAGGCTCAACTCGCTCAGCCCCTCCCCATAAAACTCGACAAACTTGCCCACCACGCCCTTGGCCCGCAGCATCTCCGTGACCGTCAGCACCAGGTCCGTCGCCGTCGCCCCTTCCGGCAGCCGACCGTTCAGCTTGAAGCCGACGACCTCCGGCGTGAGCATGTAGATCGGTTGGCCGAGCATGCAGGCCTCCGCCTCAATCCCGCCGACACCCCAGCCGAGCACGCCCAGCCCGTTGATCATCGTTGTATGGCTGTCGGTCCCGACCAGGGTGTCGGGGATGGCCAGTTTCGAGCCGTTCGATTCGACGGGGAGGACGCACTTGGCGAGGTATTCAAGATTGACCTGGTGCACGATCCCCGTCGCAGGCGGCACCACGCGGAAGCCCTCGAATGCCTGCCGGCCCCAACGCAAAAATTCGTACCGCTCGCGGTTCCGGGCAAACTCGATGTCCTCGTTGAGCGAAAGGGCCTCGCCCGAGCCGAAGCGATCGACCTGCACCGAGTGGTCGATCACCAGATCGACCGGCACGAGCGGATTGATCCGCGCCGCATCGCCCCCGAGCCGGACCATCGCCGAACGCATCGCCGCCAGATCGACCACGGCGGGGACGCCGGTGAAGTCCTGCAGGACGACGCGAGCGGGCGTGAACGGCAACTCCGTCTCGGCCGGTCGCTCGGCCTTCCACGCCGCGAGGTTCCGAACATCCTCCTCGCCGACGATACCGCCCCCGGCGTGACGCAAGACATTTTCCAGCAGCACCTTGAGGCAGAACGGCAGGCGCCCGATCTGATTCATCCCGCCGTCTATCAGCGTCCGCAGCCGGGTGTAGCCGATGGGGCCGGACTTGGTTTCCAAGGTCTGTTGGGCTCCGAATGGATCGCTGTGGTTGTTCTGAGACATGCTCGACCTCACGTGTTGATGATTGTCCGAACCTGTCAAGCGAACCACCGATCCGCCGCAGGCCGGGCGGATTATAACCTCGGTCTGTCCCCGGTGGCAGGGCCAACCGGCCCGTGTGCCACTGCTTCAAGCAGTGCGAACCAACCCGACGAGCCGCGGCCTTCCAGTCCGTGTGGCCTCTGCACCTGTCAGGTGTATCCCCAATATGCACAACCAGGGTCCATGACAGTTTGGGGGAGTCATCGACAACACGCGGGGTCGAGTCTTGAAAGCCCGGCTGAAGCCGGCATGGAATCCGCCGGTACTGTCTTGGACCCGCACAACCATCCCCACCTGCCTCATCCGCAACCGGGTCCATGACACATGAGGCGGCGGACCGAACGCCCTGCCGGCATCTGTGGCA
>JBHHUV010000151.1:0-6941 GCA_046754005.1 Phycisphaerae bacterium
CGATAGGCGGATAGGTGCAGAAACCGATCTCCGCTCGGCAGGAAAGCAACTCCGCGATGTGGACGATGACCGGTAATTCGCGATTCACCTCCGCAAGCGTCATGGGCTTGTGGTGATAGCCGATGGAGGTGCAGAGAATTTGCGGGAATCGCCATTTCGTCACCAATGCCATTCCAAAGGCTTGATGATTCGCGCCGATGATATCCTCCTCGAGCGCGCAGAAGTCGCCGCCTTCGTTGTTCATCCTTGCGATGACCTCGGCGAGTTGTTTCGCAAAGAGCTGCCGCTCGACGAGAAGCCCGAGGTCGGCCATCAGGCCGGCCAGGAAGCTCTCCTCGACCGCCGGTCTGCCCTGGGCCGACGAGAGAAGGCGTGCACAGACGGCGGTAGAAATCGAATGTCGCCAGACCTCCGTTCCACTGAATCCTTCGATGGGGGTCCCACCACTGAACAAGTGGGTCATCGAGGCGGCGATGGCGATGTTCTTCACCGCAGAGAGACCGAGCAGAACGATGGCGCGATCGATTCCCGAAATCTGCCCCGGCAATCCGTAGAAAGCGGAGTTGACAACCTTGAGGATTCGGGCGGATAGTGCCGGATCATTCTTGATCACGAGATGAAGATCGCGTGCGGTGGACTTGGGATTCTCCACGATCTGGATGATCTTGACGGTGACTTCCGGCAGCGTTGCTATCTCGCCGATGTCTGCGATGGCTGCATCAACCAATGCGATCGCTTCCGTGTTCATTTCGGTTTGCAGCATGGGAAAGCACCTCAAATCTTAATCCAACAATCCACACCTCTCGATGTACGATCGAGTAAGTTCCAGTCCTCTATCGGCGTGGATTGCGGATACGTTCAGATATATTCCGGATTCAGGTAGAGACTTAGCGGTGCGGTACCCTAGTCCAACAGGGACCAGTCCAGGGGCGCATGCGCGGGCAGATCCCGATTGACAACGTGGCCGATAACTTCCCCCCATTTCGCCGGTGAGATTCCATCGCCCGGTCGTTGGACCATGAGGACATCCTCGGTCAATCTCTGCCCGGCTGTCAGCGCCATTACTGTCACGATCCGGCCTCGCGCGAGTTTTCGGACTTCCACCTCACCGGGTGCATAATGTATTCGTCCGTCACCCAGCATGCCTTCGGCCATGCGTACATATCGGACATACTCGGCGAAGGCATCCGGCTCGAGTGAGAAGAAGTGGTCCGGCCCCGGTGTATTGCGATTCAGCGTCAGATGCTTCTCAAGAATCACGGCGCCGGCCATCACGGCGTGGGCGCCGGTCTCCGTTGCCTCGGTGTGATCGCTGAATCCGATAGGGAGGCCGTATCTTTGATTCAAAGTGGCGATGCACCGCAGCCGAGCGGCTTCCAGCCGCGTGGGATAAGATGATACACAGTGGAGCAAAGCAAGCCGCCTTGAATCGCCGTGTTTCTGAACACAGGCGATCGCCCGGTCCACTTCTTCCAGCACACTCGCACCGGTGGAAACGATAAGCGGCAGACCGCTCCGCGCGGCGCGTGTCAATAGAGGTTCGTTGATCAGATCGGACGAGGCGATTTTCAGCGCAGGCACGTTTAGTTTTTCGACGAGAAATGCCAATTCCGCAGTCCCGAAGGGCGTTGCCAGAAAATCGAGACCCTTCTCGTGGGCATTCTGCTTCAATTGACGAAACGCTTCAGCCGGCAGTTCGAGCCTCTTGAGCATTGCGTGCTGATGGACCTCAGCCGTGTCGTGGTCGCGTTGATAGTCACACTTCGGCGCCCCCGGCGCGACCAGTCGATCGGCGGTGAAGCATTGAAACTTGACGGCATCCGCACCGGCATCCGCGGCGGCTTCGATGAGTGCATGTGCCCGTTCAGGTTCGCCATCATGATTGACTCCCGCTTCGGCGATGATATAGACAGGAAGAGCGGTTCCAATCGCGTGATCGCCGATTTTGATACAGCGGGGAGAGACAGATTCAGGTTGGGAATCCACATCGCATCGAACGGATCGCGCTGCTCGTTCCGACTTGGAATCAATGGTGGTTTCTCGTGTCATGGGAGCACGGTGCGTGAACTGTCAATCGGTGAATGGAGATTCCGCTCTGAGCGGCCTCGCAGGATCGCCTCCGCGATCAGAAGGTCTTCGGCCGAGTCTACATCCACGGTCGGGCCGCCGCGTGAGACGATGCCCCGTCGATCCCGTCCGAAGAAGGCATGGGGATCGTCTCCATGTGCCTTGAATAAAGAGGACCGTGTCACGGCCACGACGGCCCCGTCATGATAGTAGAGCGGCTCCAGATCCTGCCGCCGATGGATCGAGTTTTCCCGGTATTGAACGAGGCGATCCCCTTCGAGGCGATGGATCCAATCCGGATGTTGTTTCTCTATGCTCGAAATGCTGCGGACCGAGTCGGCTCCGGTTTCGAGAAGGTGCATGATGGCCCGGTCAATGATGCCGGGGGACCGGACGGGGACGTTGCCGTAGAGGATCGCCACATGCGTGACGGATGTATTCATCCGCTCATAGGCCTCAACGGCATGCCGAACGGCGGCATCGACGGGCGCCGTATCGGTGGCCAGTTCCTCCGGCCGATCGATCACGATAATATTCAAGGCCCGGGCCTCGTCGGCCGCCTCCGGTAGGTCGGTACTCACGCAGACGGCGTCGATTGTGGATGCGGCTTTGGCCTGAGCAAGTGTGTATGTGATCATGGGCCGCCCCGCGAGCGGCAGGATGTTTTTCCCGGGCAGGCCCTTGCTGCCGGCGCGTGCCAGGATGACGGCGAGGCGATGTATCTGCATATCAGTCTCATCGGCGCCGGGGGGGATGGTGCTTGACGCTGGATGAGGCCACAATAGATGTTGGCGCGGAGCGAATGAGGCCCGGTAGGAGGCACAAAGTGATGATTTATCTTGATTATAATGCGACTACGCCGGTCGATCCGGCCGTGACCGAGGCCATGATGCCGTATCTTCGGGGTGCCTATGGCAATCCATCCAGCGGCCATACGCTGGGCAAGGCGGCGCGCGGGGCGATCGAATCGGCGCGGGCTTCGGTGGCCGAGCTGATCGGAGCCCAACCTGGTGAAATCCTCTTCACCAGCGGTGGCACCGAAAGTAGCAACACAGCCATCAAGGGCGTCGCGCGGCTTCGAGAGGCGGCGGGACGGCATTTCGTAACCACCACCGTCGAGCATCCCGCGACGTTGAATCCCATGACGTGGCTCGAGCACTTCGGCTACTCGCGGACCGAGGTTCCCGTGGACGAAAACGGCCGAGTCGATCCCGAAGACATCCGCAAGGCGATACGCGAGGATACCATCCTGATCAGCGTGATGCATTCCCAGAATGAAGTCGGCACACTGGAACCGATCGCGGAGATTGGCCGGATCGCCGCTGAGCGGGAGATCCTGTTTCACGTCGACGCCGCCCAATCCATCGGAAAGGTGCCGGTGCAAGTCGATGAGATGAATGCGGATTTCGTGTCGATTGCCGGGCACAAGTGCTACGCACCCAAGGGAATCGGCGCATTGTATATTCGAGACGGTCTGGACATTGAGCCGTTGATCCACGGCGCCGCCCAGGAATCGGGCCGACGCGGTGGCACGGAAAACGTCGCCATGATCATCGGGCTGGGCAAGGCGGCCGAGTTGTCCTCGACCTACTTGCGCGAGGGCCACCCACCTCGACTGCGCGATCATTTCCGAAAGAGACTCTCCGCCACATTCGGCGACCGCGTTCACTTGAACGGCCATCCGACGGATTCCCTGCCGAGCACCGTGAGTGTCAGTTTCACCGGCCATGTGGGGGGCGACATCCTCGCCAGGCTCGACGGCGTCTGCGCCTCGACCGGCGCCGCCTGTCATGCCGGCGACACGCGACCGTCGCGTGTGCTCATGGCGATGGGCCTGAGCCGCGAGCGCGCCATCGGGACCATCCGCTTCAGTCTCGGTCGTCCCACAACGGAAACGGAGATCAACCGTGTGGTGGACATGCTCAAACGAGCGTTGCCGGGTTGATAGGCCTACCTTTCAAAACATTTCAGCCAAACCCATATCACGCATCGGTCCAGCGATGAACCGAATCCTCCGTCCGATGACGGATGGGTCGCAACGGTCCCGTGTTGGTTGGCTGAGTCGTAAGACCGCTATCACTTCACGCAATGTGAATGGGTGAGCATTCCCGAATGGTCACCTTCGGGGGATCACCTGTGATATGAGAAAAGTCTGACGATTAATAGTCGAGAATGCTCTCATTTGCGGAACAGTGATGGCCGTTTGCGATCATGAACCATTATCACGCATTTAAGGCCCATAAAGGCTGTTCGATATTGATACAGATCGCACTGATTATTGGCATACGATTTGCACTGTTGTCCATTCGCTATTCGGAGATCGGCCAGGATGGGGGAATAATGCCACCTCGGCCGGAAACGATTCGGCGACATGTAAGTATTCGCACAGCAACTTGGGTGATATCACGTATTCGCGACACTTATCGGTCGCATCATCCCTGTCACCCGAGGTACGCCAATCGCGTGCAATTTCCCGTTGGATGCGCTGGGGGGAGCTGCGCGAGGAGATGATGATAGTGAAGATGCTTGTACGACTGGCCCCTGCGCCAGTTGATCGAGCATCACCTCGAACTGTGGTTCGTGGGTGGGGAACTTGGTTCCCGATATGGAGGCGTCTCAATGAAGCGTTCGTTTACCCTACTGATTACTCACTTTTTACTGATCATCTTCGCGACGTCCGGGGCGACCTGCCCCGGGTCTATGGATGGTTCCATTCCGATGGACGTCCTCACGCCTGGTGATGCTCCCATGGTCGATCTACCGGCCGATCTACCGGCCGATCCTCCCATGGACGGTAACGGCACAGTCGACACCCCTGTTGATCTACCGGCCGACGGAAATAATCCGATGGATCCGCCGCCTGATCCCGATCCGATCGATACGGACGGCGACGGTGTGGAGGATGTTCTCGACGGTTGTCCGAACGATGCGAGCAAGACCGAGGCGGGGACGTGCGGCTGCGGCCAATTGGATACAGACCGGGACATGGACGGCATCGCCGACTGTATCGACAATTGTCCGGATGTAAGCAATCCCGGCCAGATCGATACGGACGGTGATGGAAACGGTGATACCTGCGAACATCCGGTCAACGTCTTCTGTGTGAAGAAGGGCGCGATGGGCACGAACGATGGAACGGACTGGACGAACGCCTATACCGATCTACAAGTCGCATTGACGGCGGCCGCCGGATCGGGTGGGATGATCACCGAAATATGGGTTTCCGAGGGGATCCATACACCCGCGGGGCCATCCGGAGATCGTGCGGTCACGTTCCAACTTCTCGACGGGGTGGCGCTGTACGGCGGCTTTTCCGGCACAGAGATGACACGCGACGAACGCGATCCAGCACTCCATGTCACCCTTCTCAGCGGCGATCTGAACGGCGACGATGAGACCGGCGGGGACAAGAGTGAAAACAGCTACCATGTCGTCACCGGCAGCGGGATCATGGACACCGCCAATACTCTCCTTGACGGCTTCGTCATTACCGGGGGAAATGCCGATGGCCTTATCCCTGACGATAGAGGCGGTGGGATGTACATCGCGTCCGGCAATCCGACTCTGAAGTCCTGCCTCTTCATCGAAAATTCGGCCACGGGTACCGGTGGCGGACTATTCAACATGACGAGCAGCCCGTCGATGATTGACTGCGCATTCAATCAGAACTCCGCCGGCAGCAACGGCGGTGGAATCTTCAACGAATTAGTCAGCAATCCACCGATTATCAACTGTACCTTCAGCGGGAACAGTGCCTCCGGCAGCGGGGGTGGAATCTTCAATAGAATCAACAGCAATCCGTTGATGATGGACTGCATCTTCGACGGGAACTTTGCCATCAGTGGAGGCGGTCTGTCGAACTTCACGAGTGCCCCGATCCTGTCCCGTTGCACCTTCACAGGGAATACCGCGGTCACCAATGGCGGGGCGATAGACAATAAAAACAGTAACATGATAGTCAGTCACTGCCGCTTCAGCATGAATGACGCCCAGGGTCTTGGCGGCGCGATTTACGATTTTCTGAGCAGCCCATTGGTCACGAATTGTCTGTTTAACGCCAACACCGCGGGCAGCGGTGCGGGAATCTATAACAATTTTTCGAGCTCCCCGGTCATTTCCAATAGCACATTCATCGAAAATGCGGCGAACTTCGGCGGCGGTCTGTTTAACAACTCCGGTTGCAGTCCCAGCGTCACCAACTGCATTCTCTGGAACAATGCGGGCGGTGCCATCGCCGGGTCGGGCGTCCCCAATGTCTCGTTCAGCAGTGTTGAGGGTGGATTCACGGGAATCAGTAACAGTGATACCGATCCGATGTTCATGAACCGGCAGGGTGTGGACGGCATTGCCGGCACCCAGGATGACGACCTTCGGTTGATGCCCGGCTCGCCGGCCATTGACTCGGGAGACAACTCAGCCGTCTCGGCCGATGTCGCCGATCTGGATGGGGACGGTAACACCAGCGAGCCCGTACCGATCGACCTGAACGGCAACCAGCGGATGAATCGCACCGTGGACAGGGGCGCCTTCGAATCGCCCTAATCGGCGCGCGGACGGACATCCTATCGTGCAATGAAGAAGGGGGGGGATACGAGGCTGACGGGACTCGAACCCGCAACCTCCGGCGTGACAGGCCGGCGCTCTGACCAATTGAGCTACAGCCCCCTCTATTGATTAAAGCTTCGATCTCGACTGATCCTGAGAGGATCGAAGCTCCGTGAACCTATATCGGTCACTCGAACCTGTCAAGTAAATCGGACACGGTTCCGCCATTCGGGGTCCATGACAGAATCCGCGGATTGTGTCATGGGGCCGACTAACCCCGGAGGGGTCATGGGCTGTGGCCACGGGTGAAGCGCGGCCGCCGAAGGCGG
>JBHHUV010000152.1:0-6882 GCA_046754005.1 Phycisphaerae bacterium
ACACATGGGCGACTGGGTCTTCGGCTGCGACGTCTGCCAGACGGTCTGCCCGTTTAATGCGAAGGCGGGGGAGAAACGTCGAAACGCCGAAACGTTCCCGGCGCGCCGGGATCAAAACGTCAAAATAACAACACAAATAGAAGAGGAAGCCCGCGATGCTCGGGTAAGCAGGATTGAGGATCGGCGCCCGGCGGGGGAATCTTTCGTGGAGACCGTCTATCCATCGCTCGATGTAATCGCGGCTTGGGACGCGGCGGCGTATCAGCGAGCGATGAAGGGCAAAGCGACGAAGCGGGCGAAGCTGGAGATGTGGCGGCGGAACGCGAGGATTGCCAAGGATAACGTAGAACAAATTTAAGCGTGTTGTTTGACTACTTGTACCCGGCGTTTCACACCAATCCGGTCATTCATCATCGCTATTTTCTTCTCCGCCTATGGACTTGTAACCGTGTTTGCGATTCGCGCGCCGAAGCCGTTCTTTTGCTTCGGCCGTCGGCTTATCAAACGTGTCGGCAACGAATTCGCGGTTTAATTCGGCGGACATTTTATCGAGCTGCGCCTTGGTCATAGTACCGTCGGGCGTTTCACGCGCTGGGTTGGTTTCAATATTCGATGAATCTGATCTCGTCAGAGGACGTGACCTCCACGACGATGACGGGGCAACCCACTCGAAAAGATAGCGTCGTATGTGACGCTTGTCTACCCAGGCTCCATCGGCCTGAACGAGCATGAGTCCCATCAGCCCGTTTCATTCCAATCACACCATACGCTTGAATCTGCCGATATCTCTATGTCCGGTCTCTCGGATCGTATTTGGGTAGTCCGGCATCAGAGCCGCGATTCAGAGTCGCGACCGTAAGGGAGCGGTCGGCGCTCAAAATGAATGGCCCTTTGTGTCGGGAGATAACCGCTCCCTCACGGTCGCGGCTCTGATCAAAAACAACTGTGGATTCGACTGATGTATGAATCTTGAAAGTGTTCGACATCTCTACCTGCGACGGATTGTGGCTCCGGTTCTGCGCGGGCTGGGGGTTCGGTTGAGTACAGGTTTTGCTCGCCGGCTCTCTCGGGGGGTTTTCGAGATGAATGGGGCCGGTCGCCGGCGCGCTGAATCCCGGCTGCGCGCGGCGTTGCCGAATGCGACCGATGACGAGATTCGTGCGATCGCCGCCGCGTCGTATGAACACATCGCCCGATTCTGGATCGAGGCCCTGTTTATCCCGCGACGGCTTGGAGACGTTGCCAATCGTTCCAGGGTGCGCTGTGCGGACTACGATGACAGAAACACGGTCCGCACAGCGGACCCTACGGATCTTCATGCACTCGCTTCGTCCGGACGCGGGTGTCTTCTTGCCGCTGCCTATCACGGCAATCTTGCGGCCGGGGCCTGCCTGCTGGGGGACATCTTTCGACCGATTTATGTTGTTGTGGATTTTCTCGCCCAGCCCGTGCTTGCTTCGTGGCAACGGGAACTGTATGCACAGCCTCATGTGCGCCCGATAGAACGAAGCGCGGTGGCGGTTCGGATGCCGCGTATTCTATCCGAGGGCGGGGCAGTCCTGATGGTCGCCGAGCACGAACGCGCGCACGGCCGCGCGGTCGAGACGCGATTCCTCGGGCGGCCTCTACGCTGCTATCCAACATTGGGGCGATTGGCCCGGTGGTATAATGTTCCGATCGGGGTCGTGACCTGTCGTCGGGAGGAGACGCCGTTTTCGTTTAGGCTGGATCTGCACGATGTGGTCGAAGCCAGAACGTTGGACGATGACGAAACGATTGTTCGCCAGGTGATGGCCGTGCTCGAATCCGCGATTATGCAATCCCCGGAGCAATATCTCTGGTCGATGCCGACGGAGGTCTCAATCGAGCACGACTCAGAGCCACGTTCAATCAGAGCCGCGCCCGTAAGGAAGCGGTCAGCGCTCAAGGGGAGCAGCCCTTTGATTCTGGATAGGACCGCTCCCTCACGGTCGCGGCGTTGATGAATTGACAACTTTTCTCAACACGCTTGAAAAGTGCATGTGATCCGAAGTCGAACGAACGATGGGCTACTGAAAGGGAAACCGGATCGGCGTCGTCCCGAAGAGCATATCGAAGAGGGTGGGAGTGGCGATCGACGTCAGCGGCGGGCAAAAGGCGGGAAGATCGGGCGGGGCCTGTTGGGCTTGTACCCAGGGGGTGATGCCGAGGACGACGAGACCGGCGATGGTGATGATCCGCCGCCAGGTGAAGCCGGGGGATGGTGGGATGGGGTTCAAATGTTCCTTATTTCGCTCCATAAGGGACTCAGCGGCCAGAACAGCCTCGGACTGAACCTATTTCCGACCCCTGTGCGCGCGGATTATCGGGCGTTGTCGATCCCCTTCCCGTAAAACCGGTTATGATAGGACCTCGCGGTATCGATCGGACCGGACTATCCTGTCCCGCAATTTCCCGCACAGCATAGAGATCCATCAACCCTTCTGGAGAGACAGCGGTATGTCACAACAATCCGCCGCCGGGTTCAACGGAGTCAGCACCCCCGAACCACGCACCCTTTTTGGCCATCCGCTCGGCCTGTATACGCTGTTCTTCACGGAACTCTGGGAGCGATTCAGCTTCTACGGGATGCGGGCGCTGTTGATCCTTTACATGGTCAACTATTTTTTATGGTCTCAGGAGGATGCGTCGAGCCTTCTGGGAACCTACGCGGCCCTGGCCTATGGCGTTCCCGTTTTGGGAGGCCTGATCGCCGACAAGTATCTCGGAGCAAAACGCGCTGTTATTGTCGGCGCGGTTTTGCTGTCCATTGGTCACTTCATGATGGCCTTCGAACATATGGCCATTTTCTATACGGCCCTCGGATTCATTATTGCCGGTGTGGGGTTTCTGAAGCCCAATATCTCAACCCAGGTAGGGAATCTCTACAAACCCGATGATCCGCGACGGGACGGGGCATTCACAATTTTCTACATGGGAATCAATCTCGGCGCCCTGGGTGGTCCGTTGATCTGCGACTGGCTTCGTATCCATTACGGCTGGCACTATGGTTTCGGCGCCGCTGGCGTGGGAATGTTGTTCGGATTGATCGTCTACGTCATCGGCCAACGCAAGCTGATCGAGTTCAATCAGGATGTCAGCGAAGCTGAGACAAACGAGGGTGCAAATACTATCGCAACCGTCCCCCCGCACATCGTTCGAGATCGCATCACCGTACTCTTGGTTATATTCGCATTTGTGATTTTGTTCTGGATGGCGTTTGAACAGAGCGCGAATGTGATGGTGGTCTGGGCGGACAAGCATACGAACCTGCGCATGTTTTCATCAGAGCCGCCACCCGTGACACTGGATGGCATAACGCCAACCCCCGAGGCGGGTTCAGATAGTTGGACCGATTGGGTCATGGGCGCCGGTCAAACACAGTCATTCAATCCACTGTTTATCATCCTGCTCGCGCCGGTCTTTGCTTTCATATGGGTTTGGTTGGATAAGCGCAAGTTGCAGCCGTCCACACCCACCAAGATGGTCTTTGGTATCGCCCTGGTGGCGGTGGCGTTCGCGGTGTTGGAGCCCGCCGCGCGCCAGGAGAATCGCCCATCTAGCGCACAGCTATCCGAACTGCCGAAAAATCTCGATCTCTCTGAATATGGCGCCACAAGATTGACTTATGACGCGCAGGCAAAGGAGCTTCGCATGAAGGGAGTCTTGAGCGATCTCGATCGACTGAAGATTCTCGCCAAGACCGCACCTGAGGATTTAACAGATGCTGTCGAGTCGATCATGAAGGCGTCAAAAGAACGGGCGGACAAGGCAAGTTTCGGTGAAGAATGGGAGCTGTCCGAGAAGATTGACTCCGCGCCGCCCGGGTTCGCAGTGGTCGGAGAGGAGGCGAATAAGATATTGAAATGGGATGCGGCCACGAAGACGTTGACGATAAACGGCGAAATCAAGGAACGGGCTAAGATCGAACTCCTTGCCACTGCCGCGCTGCCTCAATTGAAGACTGCGGTAGATAAAATCTACCTGGATTCGTCACAATTCCGCATCAGCATCTGGTGGCTCATCCTGCACTTTGTGGTACTGACCATGGGCGAACTGTGCCTCTCTCCTGTCGGCCTGTCGCTTGTCACAAAATTGGCTCCCGCGAAGAGTGTCGGGCTGTTCATGGGAGGCTGGTTCCTGGCGACGGCGATCGCGGAGAAGCTCGCGCACATTTTCGGCGGCATGTGGGGAACCATGACGCCTTCCAAGTATTTCATGATTTTCGTGATCTTCTGTGGTGTTGGCGCTTTGTTGCTGGCGATACTAATCCGGCCACTGAAACGGATGATGCACGGCGTTCACTGAGAATATTTGAGTCTCGCATGAAACGGGATCGATAAGCCCTTTGAAACGGACTGGTGAGGGGGATTCGTGGTTCGTTTCACCGGCCCCGGAGGGACCGGCTGAAAAGCCCGCTTCACGAGGAAACACCGTGAACGGGGCTGAGGGATCGTACGCTATGGATTCCAAATAAGACATGGGAATGAATTCCCATGTGGCGAGAACCGAGAAGGGATTCTCGGTGCAGCGGGGTGAATGGGTTCAACAGATAGGTCGATGACCCATCCTGCGCGACTGATCGATGTAGGATCTGTCAGGCCGGCTTGCGTTGCCATTCCGGTTGGCCGTTGCCGCCGGCATCCTCTTCGGCAACGCGGGCCATCGTTGCGAGATCGACGACGGAATCGATTCGCAGTTTGGTCATGATATGACCGCGGTGGACATTGACCGTTCGCTGGCTCAAGCCCAGCCCGAAGGCGATCTCTTTCACGGACTTGCCCGAGGCCAACAGCAACATCACTTCATGCTCTCTCGGCGTCAGGCGTGCGAGAGACTTCGACACCTCGGCCCTTTCGGCCTCTTCCTGTCGTCGCCGAGCATCGAGCGACAGTGCCTGGCACAACCGTTCCAGCAGGCGTGTCGTGTCGTATGGCTTTCGGATGAAATCGACGGCCCCGCCGTGCATGACGCGAACCGCCGTTTCAACGTCACCATGCGCCGAAAGGATGATGATCGGAATGCCGATTTTCAGCTTCGCGAGCTTGTCCTGCAATTCAAGCCCGCTCATGCCGGGCATGCGAATATCGAGCACAAGGCAACCGGTCAGAGTCGGATCATAGCCCTCCAGAAAGGCCTCGGCCCCGGGAAACTTGCGCACGCGCATACCCGCGGATTCCAGCAGCCGCCCGAGCGACTCGCGAAAGGCCTCGTCATCATCCACGATAAAGACAATTCCCTCAGGATCCATTGTGTCCCCCTGTGCCGTTGACCGGCAATGTAAACTTGAACGTCGTTCCATGATTCCGATTCGGCATCGCCCATAGTCGGCCGCCGTGTCCCTCGATAATCGATCGGCTGATCGACAACCCCATGCCCATCCCCTCTTCCTTGGTCGTGAAGTAGGGTTCGAAGGCACGATCCAATGATTCTCCATCCAGGCCGGTGCCGGTATCGTGGATGGAAAACTCGATGGCCCCGTCCGAGTTGACTTCAGTATGAATCACGAGATCTTTCCGATCGGGATCGATCTCCCGCAAGGCATCGACGCTGTTTCGCATCAGATTGATGATGACTTGTTCGATCTGAATACACTCCGCCTGCACCAATGGCAGACCATCCTGCAACTCGAAACGCGGTTGCAGCCCGTTAGGTCGGGTTTCGGCCTTCATCAATCCCGCCGCATCTCGAACGATGTCGTTGAGATCCACCCGGGTGGCTTGGGGCTCTCGTTTGCGTACGACCCGGCGAAGATGATCGATGATCGCCCCCGCGCGCTGCGCCTGGGCGGCCGCAAGCGTGATATCTTCCAATAGATCCTCTGGTTTGGCACGGTGTGAGCGAATTCGAACGGCGCAGGCCTGTATGTAATTCACGATGGAGGCCAACGGCTGGTTCAGTTCGTGGGCCAGCCCGGAGGCCATCTCGCCCATCGTGCCAAGCCGGGTCATGTGGGCAAGATCCGCCTGTCGTTGACGTGCCTGCTCCTCTGCGTGGACCCGCATGGTGATGTCCTGAACGACGACGCTGACGCCCGAGACGATTTCACCCTCGGTTCGCATCGGATGCGAACTCACCAGCCAGACTCGTTGGGTTCCATTGATGTCGGTGCCCTGCACCTCGACATGCGAGACAGTCTCACCCATGCACAGCACCTTGCGCTGAGCCGCCTCGACCTGTGCGGCAATCTGCGGCAAGACATCGCGAAATGGTCGTCCGATGTGCTCCAGAGCCGGCCGGCCGCTGATCGCGGCAAGCTGTTCGTTGATTCGGACAAATCGCAGGTTTCGATCAAGAAAGCACAGCCCGACCGGCGACGTGTTATAGATGTGTTTGACTTCGTTGAATTGTCTCCGCGCGCGGGACTCGCTTCGTTCTCGTGCACGGATCGCCTTGCAGAGTATGATGACCGCGCCACCCAGAAGCAGGACCAGGCCCGCGGTTCCCAGGCCGGTCAATCCACTACCGACGCCGCTGGCCTTCAGGGAAGCTTGTTCGTCATACAGGAAAGCGATGCGCCAATGCCGATCTCCCGGAAAGTGGACCGGCGTCCATAAGGCCGCGTACCGGTCGGCATAGAAGGCGTTTTCTCGGCGTTCGAAGAACCCTCGGACGCTTTCCTTGCTGAATCGCTCGTGAAACCAGGGGTTCATCTCCACCGGAAAGTCGGTGCAGACGTCGAAGCTGCCCGTCTCGCGGGCCAGGAGCACCGCGTTGCTGAGGCTGCTGCTCTCGAGTTCCTCGGAGATCATTTGCGACGGCAGCATCGCCGCAACGATGCCCATAAGCTGATCGCCCGATCGTATCGGCACGGAAAAAATTCGACCGGGCGTCCCGGTGCACAGTCGCTCCGGATCGCTGATC
>JBHHUV010000153.1:0-6880 GCA_046754005.1 Phycisphaerae bacterium
CAGCCTGTCGCACATGGATCGCGCAGTCTGCTCGGCCGCCTCGCGGTCGGGCGTTTCCAGATCCATATGAATTGCCTTACCCACGCGAACTCCAGACAGCCCGCCGAAATCGAGTTCGGAGAGTGCGTTTTCGACTGCCTTTCCCTGAGGGTCGAGCAGCGTTGCCCGGGGCATAACCCTGATTTCTACGTTGTATCGTGGCATAGAAGGGAAATTAACGGTTTAGGCTCTTTAAGTGTGGAGCTTTCTGGTCGTTGTCGGAACTGCCGGGAAGGAGTTCCTCATCCGCTTCGTCACCGCGCTCGCCGAAGCTCACAACCGCGGCGCGCACCAGCCCGTAGCATCCCGCCAGCATCATGTCGCCGAAGGGGGTGGCAAGGTACAGCGGCAAGGTTGAATGGCGTAGGAAGCTGCGGCGCGGTCCCGTCACGGCGATGACCTCCGGCGCGATGGGGCGCGTATCGAACAGCACTGCCCACGGTGCAGTGTCCGCCCGTGCCCGAGGCCTGCTGCTTCAGCGACGGCACCTGTACCGATCTGATCCCGACCGACTGCGCCGCGCAGGGCGGCACGTCGCAGGGACTGGGAACGGACTGCGCCACGGCGCAGTGCCCGCAGCCGCCGCAGGCCTGCTGCTTCCCGACCGGCGGATGCCTCGATCTCGATCCGGCCGACTGCGCCACGGCGGGCGGCTCCCCCCAGGGAATCGGGACGGATTGCATCACGGCAATCTGCTCGGCCACCTGCACGTGCCCCGGCGACATGAATCTCGACGGGCTGGTCGACGGCGACGACATTCAGCAATTCGTGAACGACTTGCTCGGCCCGGGCGCCTGCCCGTGACGCGGTCGGGTGGCCCAAGTCTTCAGGCTTGGGGTCTCGATTCCGTTGTCTCACCGCCGGAGCCATCCGGCCGACCATCCTGCTGATCGCTGACGGCTGAATGCTGACAGCTTCTACGCCCCGATCGTCGCGCTGGCCGTTTCGCTCCAGGGGCCCGCTTCGCCGCGGGTGCTGAGCCATCGTACCATGTAATGCGCGGTCTTCCCACCGTCCGCGCCGTCGAACTCGGTCACGGCGGGCGTGCGGGTGCTCAGCAGCAGGAACGTGAGTTCGCCGGGATCGCTCGGCGGCGGGTCGCCGGGCGCGGCGACTTTTACCCAGACCTCCGCGCCGATCACGCCTTTGGGCCGGGCGCGGCGGGTCGGGGTGGCCTCGTCGGCGTAGCGCAGCGTGTGCCGCAGCCGCTTGGAGAAATCGACTTCAAGGCGCTCAGCGCCAATGTCGCCGCGCTCAAGACACGGGCGATGGTGGTTCACTTCACGCCACCGGCATCAGAGATTCTCGCCAAGATCAAGACGTTCGCCGGTGATGCTGAAATCGTGGGGTTTCTGGAGCAGTTCCGTGAGGCCATGGCGGACTTCAGCCTGCGAACGTATAGAATCCTTGAAGATCTCAAGCAGGCCGGACTCGACTGGCGAAGATACGCCCTGAATGAAACCAACATCCCCCCGAAAGTCATCGAGATCGCGGATCTGATCGTGCGGTTCAATACCGATATCGAACGCGTGAAGCACTACTCGGGAAGTCGCCGGGACTACTACAACTGGAAGCAGGCGGCCCTGGAGTACCTCCATCGTCGCTCGATTGCCAATCTCGGGAAGGAATTCGGTGGAATCACGGCCGCGTGATGGGAAGGAGCGTGCGCACCTTGGGAAAGCGCCTTCCGATTGTGTATCCGATAATTGTCTGCACTCTTGCACTTCCGAGCTTTGACAACGACGACATGAAAGATCTCCACGGGGCGGTGTCCGGAGAGGTCACACCGCCCCGCAGACGTTCGGCCTCAGCCGATGGTGATCTCGTAGATGTTCGTCTTGTTGTGCTTTCCCGTTACGGCCACGGCGATGCCGGATGCCTCCAGAATCGCCCGGTCGCTGGCAAGTCTGGCCGCCAGACTGCGTGGAGTCCGAACATCCAGGCCACGGACGCCGGTGTGCCTGGCCAGCGCTTCAAAGGCGAACAGGAGATCTGAGGCCATACCGACCACTCGTGCAACTCCGTCGTCGATCTCGACTTCTAGGTGGTGGCGTGCGAGAAAGGAACCCTTGTTCAGATCCCACAGGGTTCGTTCCCGAGCCAACGCATGAAACAGATTCGCAAGCGTGTTTGTCTCGGCATCCGCCTGCGCCGCCATGCTTCCCTGCCGTTCAAGGATGGTTGCGACCTGGCTCCAGGCCACGTCCCGAACCTCATCCTCGGAGAGACTGGGATTCTCAACGGAAGCGACGGCCTCTGCGATCAGCCCCATGCGAGCGAGGAACTCAAAAGAACGTTGCTTATGATGGTTAGGGTGCTCCGCATCCAGCTTCGTCTTCCACTCTCGAATCCCGCCGCTGGCGATGCGAGGAAGAACGTGGTCTGCCATCAGGCGAATCAGCCCGGACAGAATTCGGTCTCGTTCGGCGAGCAGGCCGTCGATGGCGTCCGTCTCCATGAACCCGGAGATCTGATATTGGCGGTCGAACTGGACTTCGTAGATCCTGCTGAGAATCTCTGACCTATCGAGGGATTCGATCCCGTTGATCAGCAGTAAGCAGTTGATCTCTCGGCGAATCCGCTCGTCGTCGGTGTTGAGACGCATTTTCTCCTTGGCCCCACCCGTCGCGGAAAACAGAATAATGTCCTCCAGCGACCGCCGAAGATCCTTGTTCTCCACGTTGTCGAGAATCTGTAGCGGCAGAGGGTCTGCGTAAATCGACGGGGCCGTCGGCCGGATTTTAACAATGTCGGCCCCCGCAACCACAATCCCTATCAAACGACATGCCACCGTCTTGCCGCTGGCCTGCGGACCGCTCATCTTCATCACGGTCTTCACCGGCGAGAAGCCCAACAAGAGGATGTTCGGAAACCAAAGCATGATTGTTAGCCGGTCGGTCTCATCGCAGGCCAACAGGTCAACCAATCTGGTTCTATAAGCATGGATGGCACTTCGAACATCGACCTGGGGATCGAACGTGAACGGGGACATCTCAGGCGGAGACATTAGGCAAACATTATCGTCGTTTGCACCGTTTTCAACCCGGCGTATCTCACCCGGCATCACCTTAATAATCTCGCCACCGTCGCCGCCTGGGTGAACGTAGATAGTATGCTTCGTCCGATTGCCGAAGACCGGCCCGCGCGTCGTTGCGACTTGGCCGTGTCGGAAGGCCTGATTCGCCAGCCGGTCGAGCGCCACCTTGCCTTCCTTGTGTTCCAAACTCAGGCCGCAAGTTTCTTGCAACAATGAACGAAACGCCCGGTTGTCGGACAGAATAAAAGTTTTTCCCTGATAATGTAGATGGCAAACAGATAATCGATCGGTAAAGAACTTGCCATGACGGTTGAAGAAGTCACGGACCAGATCTGATGTTGCTTCCTGAATTGCCCTGGCCTTCTTCCCAGATGCCGCGATCTCCGAAATCGCTCGCCGCAGCTTGCCGGGGGATAACGGAATCCGCTGAGCCGATGGGACAAACAGGTGGCCATTGCCTCGGGCCTTCGAGATGGTGCGATCCATGTACTTATTGAAGGAACCCTCTCTCGCCTTCTGGCCGCATGGGTAACGAGTGAAGATCGCCGTCACTTCCTCGTCGGTCATCTCATCAACGACCAGACGGTTTACCACGGCCAAGTCATGTTCTGAGCGGTCACCGACGGGATGCGTCTCAAAGACCATGGCCAGTGTTCCGGCGTCCATTCTCTGAAGCAGTGGATCGTACTGGCGGGCCAGGGATGCTCCTGAACCAACCATCTCCATCTGCGTCTCGTGTTTTCTGGTCTCATTGTCGTCTGCATCGTCATCCAGGATATCGAGCAACTCGTCGATGCGGTAACGACGCTCCGGCATCAGAATCACGGACGATTCTCTCGGATCTCCTGCCTCCTTGAAGTTGACAGCGCCGGGAACTCGCAACATCCGGGATGCATCCCAAACGTTATCACCGCCCATGCGGGACTGAAGAAGACGATTGGCCCGCTCGATCTTCTCGATGTCGTCACAGAATTCCTCCAGCAGGATGTACCCGTGGGCAGCGAACCCTGAGTCCACCACCAGCCAGTCAAGTTCGTCGTCCTGAAGCCGTTGCAGGCATTCCGCCTTGCCTCCGTCACGCTGATTCTGGTCATTCCAGACGCACCAGGACCCCAGCACATCGACCTTCTTGCCGGATCGGCGTTTTCTAAGCGCGGGAGAAAAAGCGATGCACGCCTTCGTGTCCCTTGCCATCCTGGACAGGTCCTCCCAATCATTCATTAGACTGTCTACCGATGCGTACCATCGCCGGTCGTAGCACTTGTCCTTTTCCTGATCACTCAGGATTCGGACCTCGATGAACGCCTGGTCGAAACGATCCAGCGTCTCAGGGAATATGGTTTGTAGAAAGGCATGTAAACGGTTTGTGTTTTGAAGCTGTTCGCAATGGGGCGTGTCACAGATAGCCCCCGATGCTGCCTGCAACACGCCCTGCTGAGCATGCATTGTTTGCCTCGGCATGTGTCGCCGATTATCCTGGAAACGATCTAGGAAACACACGACATTTCGGGGACGCCGTTATTCGCCATGTTCAATAATCTATTGGTATTCAGATAAGCATTCTGAAACGATGCTTCTCTTGCTCAACTTGTTCATATTATTATACAAGTTTGCATCACATTCCTTCATCCAATTGGACTTTTTTTTCTTTCCTCAATTCATGGGTCTCCGGTTCTCTGCATGAAAGGTGCGCATCCTTCTCAGAGGCTTTGCGACTGCCACACACAGAAAACGCAAGGGGACCGTTTTGACTACCCTGACACTACCCCGGAGGATACCCTTTTCATAACGCTCGAACGTTCAAGGCGTTAGGGCGTATTTAGGGTTTCCAGGGGATCTATGTGTAAATGTGTATGTATAATTAAAGAAAGAGAAGGAGGATAATACATACGCATGCGCGCAAACACTACCCCTACCCCCCTTAATTACGTGACAAGAATACAAATCGTGATCTCCAGCGCACCAGAGCGGTTTCTATGCACAGAATTGAGGGGGTATCCTACATGGAGACTCCCCCACAGGAGCGCGGGAGTGCAAGAGTGCACGCCCCCTCAGGATAGACGGCGCGCCATCCGTGCATCCAACGGGAGACTCCCTCTCCCTCTGTGTCTGTGGCAAGGCGGAGAAGACCCTTGCGAGACACAGAACCCATCAGGAGAGGCGACGAATGGGTCCGCTGCACAGAACTGGGTGCGAATCCTTCCGAACGCTATCGTTTTCATCGATGAAGGGTCGCAATTCCTACGCAAAAAGACTCTGGGTTTTCAGCATGAATCCCCGTTTTCAAGAACCCCGGAATCCAACTTGTGGTTTCGGCGTGACCAGGATGATCCGGGAGCGATACTGTCCGGTGTGATGGTGGAAAGCGCCTCCAACCCTTCGCCATGCGCAGTCCTTCTGTAGCACCGAATTGAATCGCAAGATAGGAGCGGGAGGGTGCGGCCTATGGGAGCGTGCGACGTTATTAGGGTATAAGTCCGCATCTCATGGATTGGCGAGAACAGACGGCATTGGGGCGCTTCTGAGAGCATCTGGCGAGCCTTGCATCCTTCGGAGATGACCTCACACCCGAGGCTCTGGCCACCTCGTGATGAATAGGCACGCAGACCGTTTACTTGCGAATGCCTGAAAGAATGGAAGCAAACCGGATGCCAATAGAGCCTTGGCTTCCGAGAGCCCATTTGTTATGGTGTGGATAGCCCACTCTTGGACTGAGGACACCGATTCTCATGGACTACTTCGCCTACGGCAGCAACATGAATCTGGGTCACCTTCGGGATTGGCTTCGCCGATTCGGTGTCGAGCCCGAGGGGGCGACCAATCCTCGCCGTGTGCTCCTGCCGGACCACCGCCTGCGGACGAACTACCTCACCGCATCCGGTTGGGGTGCAGCCAATGTCGAGCCGTCCTGTGACGATGCTGTGGAAGGGATTCTGCTGGCAATCTCTCCAGAGGCCCGTGAGGCGCTCAGGGCCAAGGAGGGCTGGCCCCGGAGATACGAGGAGACCATTGTTGAGGTCATCCTTCCCTCCAACGGGAAGACGCTCCCGGCTCTCACCTACCGGGTAACACCTGAGCATCGTCTCCCGGTGGATGTTCCTGTCTCTCCACGATATCGCGCGCTGATTCTCGACGGCGCGAAGACTGCTCGCCTCAGTCGTGGGTATCAGTCCCACCTTCGCAGAATGCTCAGGACGCCTTTGATGATGGATCCAACAACTTCTGTGTGGTGCGACGAGCCCACATCGACCGAAGACGAATGCAGTGCCGACTGCCGTTTCATCTGATTCTCTCTTCATTCCATTTCGCCTGAGATAAGTGCAAGCGCCTGCGCGAGAAACGCCTTGGCGGCGTTGGGAAAAAAGCGTAGTGTGCAGGCATGGAAAGCAAAATCACAAACAGACTAATCGGCATCGAAATCGAATGCGTCCTTCCGATCATCGGCGCTGGCGAAAACTCTGATGTTCAACGACTGCTCGCCGAAGTCCTGACCCATCAGGGCATTCGTTCGGTGGCTCGCGGCTATACCCAGCGCCCGGTCCCGTCCGGATGCAGGCTGGCGATTGAGCACGACACCTCGCTCCAGGATGAATCGAAATACTCCGGCCTGCGCTGGAGCAAGATCGAGGCCAAGACCATGCCGATGACCTGGACGCAAGTCGCCGAGGTCTTGCCGCAAGCCCTGGAGATCATCCGATACTGTGGCGCGCGGGTCAATCATTCTTGTGGGCTCCACGTCCACCATCACCTGCCGGAGGCAATGGAAAGGCCGCAAGTGGTCCGCTCCCTGCAGCATCTGTGGTG
>JBHHUV010000154.1:0-6878 GCA_046754005.1 Phycisphaerae bacterium
TGTTCAGTGCCGGTCACCTTTCAGGACAGCGCACCACCGGAGATCACCTGTTCGGTCATGCCCGTGCCGGAGGACGACGACGATGAGAGCGGGGATGGAGGTGGAGAAGAGGGTGATGATAAAGACAATAGCGATCACGAAAAGGCGGATGAGGGTCTCAGAGTCGTCCTGTTCGAGGCATCGGCGACGTGCGGCACGGTGAGTGTTAGGGGGGTGATCGACATCGGCTGCGAGGTGATCCCCGTCGACAGCGGTACTTTCATCAAGCTGAAGTGCAAGGACAAGTGCAAGAAGAAGGAGGACGACGGCATCCTGAAAATCGAAACGACCTCGGCGACTTTGGTTGTGACGGCGGTCGATGAGTGCGGCAACGAAGCGACCTGTGAGAGTGTCCTCTGCACACCATCTGATGATAGCGACGATGAGAAAGATGAAGATGACAGTGAAGACGAGAATGATCGAGTATCGATCGATGACGCTTCCGGTCAGTCGATCGACATGAAAGTGCTTGGCAGCGGAAAAGCCTGCGGCGCGGGCATCCCCTTGTCCATGGGCCTGATATCCATCCTCGGGCTGGTCGGCATGAAGCGCCGCTATTGAGGGTGAGCCGGGGGAGAAGAAAAAATGGTGGGCAGTGTCCACCCTGATCCGCACGATCAACAGATGGGTCGATGACCCATCCTACCCAGCGGCATCCAGACCCAGATCCAGGATGGGTGCTGAATGGGTGATGGCCCCTACGGCGATGCGATCGACTCCTGTCTGGGCGATTGTGCGAACCGACTCTAACTTGGCTCGACCGCTTGCTTCCATTTCGACCTTTCCGCGAAGGCCCGCCGATTCTCGCATCGCTACCGCCTCTTTCAGGGCTTCGGGCTTGAAGTTGTCGAGCAGGATCACGTCGATTCCCACTACCTTGAGCAACTCCGCGAATTGTTCGAGGGTGTCGCACTCGACCTCGACGAACGCCGGTTCCGAGGGCAATCGGTTTAGCCGGTTGAGCATCTCCATCAGCCGATGAGCCAGCCGGTTGACGGGCACACCGGCGAGATGGTTATCCTTGATCAGCACCGCGTCGTAGAGACCGGTCCGGTGATTGTGGCCGCCTCCGCATCGGACGGCGTAGCGTTCGAGATCGCGGAGTCCGGGTGTTGTTTTACGGGTGTCGAAAATCTTTGCGTGGGTTCCGGCGACCGCCGATACATAGCGGCTGGTCAGGGTGGCCACGCCCGAGAGATGTTGGAGAAAGTTGAGCAGGGTTCGTTCGGCCGACAGCATCTGGCAGACGAGACCCTCCAATCGGACCAGAGTCTCGCCGGCCTCGACCGGGAGGCGATCCGCATCCGGTTTCATCCAACCGATGCCGACCTCCGGGGCCAGCGATTCCAGTAATGTCGGGAGTATCTTCGCACCGCAAAACCGTCCGGTCTCGCGGGCGCAGAGTTCCCAGCGTTCCGTCGCGTTCAGGGATGTTTCGGGGAGGAGTAGCGACGTCAAGTCTCCGGAGTCGCCCCAGTCCTCCTCCCGTGCCAGCCTGAGCAACGTCCGCAATCGATCGTGATTCATTGTCATCGCATCACCTGTCGTCCCCATTCATGACCTCTGAGCGGGGGTCTAAAAAGTGGCCATTTGTTCGGGACCGCTTCCTTACGGGCGCGGCTCTGACACAGTATTGCATGCTCCAAGACCGGCTGAAGCCGATCCTCATTCCAGGCGAGTCTATCGGAACCCTGCATACCAGCGAATTACGGTGGCCCGGGATCAGGATATCCCGTAATGGACACACGCCTTCTCAGGTCCGAATAATCGCGCTCGATTTTGCCACGGCGCCCGCAGCGGCTACAATAGTACAGACCATTCCCAAGTGGAGGATTTTACCGATCATGCCTCTTCGAAACACCACTCAGACGGCGCTCCCTCTAGATCAGCTTCTTGGCAATGCCCAAGACGGCATCTTTGTGCTCGACCGACAACGTGGTTATGTCCTGATCAACAAGGCCTTCGAACGCATCACCGGACATCCGGCCGATCAGCTTATCGGAAGACAATGCAAATGCGCCGACACCCTCCATTGTCAGGATGATTATGGGCGATCACTCTCTGGAGTTCTCTGTCCGGCCAAGGGGCTGTTTAATGGCAACCGGAGTACGGCGCGCCAGCGGATGAATATTCAGCGATCCGACGGGTCCCGGGTTTGGATCGAGACCGTATATACCCCGATTCTTGATCCCGACGGGCGTGTTGAATACGTGCTGGGCATTGTCCGTGACGCCAGTGAGGCCAAGGAGAAAGAGGATGAAATCCTGAATGAAATGGCCCGGCTTCGGGATCGCGTTCAGCAGCTCAGCCAGGAACAGAAGGCCCACTACGGCTTCGACAACATCGTCAGCAGATCTCCCCTGATGACGCCTGTATTCGAGAAGGTTCGCGCCGCGCTCCATAACACCGTCGCGGTTCTTATCCATGGCGAAAGCGGGGCTGGAAAGGCCTTTCTCGCCAGAACCATTCACACGCACAGTTTTCAGGCCGAGGGCCCGTTCGTCCCGATCAACTGCGCCGCCTTCTCGCCAAGACTCCTTGAATCCGAACTGTTCGGTTACGTTGATGGGGCCTTTCCCGATGCGGTTCGGGACTATGCGGGTTTGCTTCGATCCGCGGGGGGCGGGACTGTCTTTATTGACGACATTACCGCGATGCCCATCGCGACTCAGGCGGGGTTTCTTCGTATCCTTCAGGAAAGGCGTGTCCGTCCCGTGGGCGGGACCGTCGCGTTCCCCGTGAACATCCGGGTGATCGCTGCTTCCAACATGCCGCCTCGAGACGCCATTGCCCGCGGTCTGCTTCGTGAAGATCTATTCTACCGACTGGGGGTGATCCAAGTTGCGCTTCCGCCCCTCCGTCGTCGGCGCGAGGATATTCCATTTCTCGTTCAGTCTTTTCTGGATGAGTTCAACCGCACCCACCTTCGGCAGATCAAGGAGGTGTCGCCGGACGCCTGGCTCACGCTGCGCGAGTATAACTGGCCGGGTAACATCCGCGAACTGGCCCATGTCGTGGAATCCGCCTTCGCCCTGGGTGAAGGGCCTGTCCTGGAAAAATCCCATCTTCCAACGGACATTTACAATTCCAAGCGGTCGATCTCACCGGATACCGCCAAATCGCTTCGTCTCGATCCCTTTCTGGAGCGGGTGGAGCGGGAGGCGATTCAGCGTGCCCTGCAGGCCGCCCATTGGCAACGCAACAAGGCCGCCTCGATCATGGGCATCTCAAGAAGCAGACTCTATCGGCGGATGGAAGCCCTCAACATCGATCCGAATCAACACGATTAAACACGATTGATTGGGGAGATTAGGCGCTCCACTGCCACCCTTTTTTTGGGGGGGGGGGCGGGGTACATTTTGTTTTGTTGCGCCCCGGCGTTAACCTCTCCCGCCATGTCGACTCTACATCTTGGTGACAATCTGCCATTCATGGCCGGTCTTCCCGACGGTTCGTGCGATCTGATTTATATTGATCCGCCCTTCTATACGCAGCGGAAACGAACCGCCGTTCGATCCGACGCGGTCTATGACGACACCTGGCGGGATGGTCGTGAGGGCTATCTTTCGTTCGTCGCTCCTCGGCTGGAAGAATGCCGCCGCCTGCTTCCGGATCACGGTACCCTCTATGTTCATCTCGATTTCCGAGTGGCCCACCACGTTCGACTCCTGCTCGATGAGTTTTTCGGCGAGCGAAACTTTCTCAACGAGATCATCTGGCATTACCGGACCGGCGGCCTTTCCAAGCGCTGGTTTGGCCGGAAGCATGATACGATCCTGGTCTATGCGAAAAGGCTGGGTGATCATCGCTTTAACCTGTTGCGCGAGGGGGCCTATCGCACCGATGGTCTCAACCACGACGAGACCGGTCGTCCGTACAAAAACACGAAGAATGGCCGGCTTTACTTCAACCCGGACGGCCCGGCCCTGACCGACGTCTGGGATATTCCCTTTCTCTCGACCGTCGCCCGGGAGCGAACCGACTGGCCTACGCAGAAACCACTCGCCCTGCTGGAGCGGATCGTCCGGGCCTCGTCCGATCCCGGGGATACGGTCGCCGATTTCTTTTGTGGGAGTGGGACGACGTTGGTTGCGGCGGGGAGACTCGGTCGAGTTCCCCTCGGCTGTGACATTGCGCCTGATGCCATTGCCATCACCCGCAATCGTCTCGGATCCGTCAAGTCTCCTGATATCTCCCCCTGTTCTTGCGCCTCCGTCAGAAAATGACGATCCGAATAGACTCTCTGTTGCACCGATTCTCTGCACGACAATCAATTTCAGATTGCTTGTAACTAATTAAATATAAGTAAGTTAGGCAAATCTTGCCGAACTCCGCGTGACATATCCCCGTACGATCCCTTACAATGGGGGGGAAGGATCCCCGGTCAGGAGGGCATTCCCGGGGGCCGCAACTCTACGACCCTTGGTCAGCAAGGAGCATGGGATGAACAAAGCCGACCTCGATTGGGGCAACCTCACCTTCGGTTACCTCAAGACCGACTACAACATCCGCTATGTCTTCCGTGACGGGGCATGGGATGACGGGACGCTTACGACCGAGGAGTCGATCCCGCTCCACATGGCCGCGACGTGCTTGCACTATGGGCAGGAGTGTTTCGAAGGGCTGAAGGCCTTTGAGACCCGCGATGGCGACGTGGTGGTCTTTCGTGTCGACGAGAACGCCCGCCGAATGGTCAATTCGTGCAGCAAGATCCTTATGGAACCCATTCCGGAGGAGATGTTCATCGACGCGGTCCACCGCGTTGTGAACGCCAATCGTCGTTTCGTCCCGCCCTATGGATCCGGGGCGGCCCTTTATATTCGCCCGCTCGTTCTCGGCACCGGTCCACAGGTGGGTGTTCGCCCCGCCGGGGAGTATATGTTCCTGATTTTCGTGACTCCCGTCGGCCCCTATTTCAAGACCGGCTTCAAGCCCGTTCACCTCATTGTGGAGGAGCACATCGACCGGGCGGCACCGCTGGGTGTCGGAAACGCGAAGGTTGGCGGTAACTACGCCGCGGGTATGCGGGCGAGCCTGGCCGCCAAGCAAAAAGGCTTCACCGATGTCCTTTACCTCGACGCCCGGCAGAAGCGTTATATCGACGAATCCGGCCCGGCGAATTTCTTCGCGATTACTCGTGAGGATCAGTACATCACCCCCGACAGTACATCGATCCTGCCGTCGATCACCAACAAGTCGATCATCACGCTGGCCGATGAGATGGGGCTTCGTCCGCAGCGTCGCCCGATCGAGGTGGAAGAGATTTTTGACTTCCAGGAAGCCGGCTGTTGCGGCACGGCCGCGGTCATCACGCCTATCGGTTCGATTACTTATCGTGACCGGAAGAAGGTCTATTGCGCGGACAACCGGCCCGGGCCGAGATGCCAGGAGCTTTACGATCGCCTAAAAGGGATTCAGATCGGGGATGAGCCGGACAACCATGGCTGGCTGCATGTTATTCCCGAGTCGTGTGCATCCAGTCTTCTGACATAATAATCATCTGCGAGGGCGGTGGAAAACGTCGAAACGTCAAAACTACAACAAGACAAAAAAGATTCATTGGGACGGTTGGTGAGGTTGTGGCATGTTTGCCCGGTATTGATATCCCTATTTCTCTAAACTGACTTATGCCTTGCTTTGATGTTTTGACATTCTGGTTTTTTGAATCTTCAGCGGTCGCACCGATCGGGAAATATCCAGCAATTTCGGAATAAACATGTCCTTCGGTCGCAGGTGTGATGCCCGCGAAAGTGCGGAGTATGCCGCACTCGGGCCCTGGGTGTAAAACAAGACATATCCCAATAACGCCACACCATCCGCATCCCTGGGGTGCGTTGCGACGTAGGTTTTCAGTCTTTTTAGATGATCATCAAATTTCGAGGTGTCGCCGTAGTCGTCTCGAATGTCATAGGCGCTTGTGGCCAGCCGCGGCGCGAGCTCGAATCCGCGCGCGAGCAGTTTGACCGCCTCGTCATACCGTCCGACCGCAAACAGCGCGTGGCCGGCATGCACTCGTGACGCTGCGTCCGTGTGATCCAGCCGAGCCGCGCCCAACAATGCGACCGCCGCTCGCTCGAATCGGCTCGCTCGAAAGAGACTCAGTCCATCATCCAACCGCCAGGCTCGCGCATCGAAGAGCTGCCCGGCCCGGTGCGAGGCCACATACCACTGGTACCAACTGTTCCGATTGTAGTAGCCCGGTCCATATGGACCATCGTCATAATAGCTCTGGTTCAAATAGATCTCGGCGTGGTCCGCCGTGTCGGAATACCCGTAGCCGCCGTATCCGTCGTATCCCAAGTCTCGCCCGAAGCCACCTCGGTAACCATCGTTGTGATATGCCTCGACGCCGCCGGTGTTGTAGCTGCACTCACTCCGCAGCCGGAAACGCCGCGATCGGTTCGCGCTGTATCGATTCCACGATCGCGGTACTCCGTCCGCCTCATGCCAGCCGTCCCGAAACGGCGCGAATCGATGGTGCCGTCGATCCGTTCGCTCCCTTTGCCCGAAGGCCTCCTCCCGCAGGTCCTCTTCACTCCGAACCGAATGTTCACTCTGCCCTTTCCGGGCGGAACGCGCAGTCCGAGGCGGGTCTTCCGTGTGCCGCGACCGATCGTCCTGTAGCCGATCCTGCCCCCAGGCCGCTGATCCGACCCCCAACATAACCCACACGGCAATCCATTGTTTCATTGTCTGGCCTCCCGTAAACGTGATGGGAATCCGCCGCCATCATGAACGAAACCCACGCGATCCATCCGCGATTCCCTCTGACCGCACCCGCAGACCGCAGGCCTCTCCCTATTATACCCGACACCTCCGATAGGCTGCCGTTAGCCATC
>JBHHUV010000155.1:0-6875 GCA_046754005.1 Phycisphaerae bacterium
ATGGCACCCGGCTCACCCTACGATTCTCGATTTGTCATCTGATCGCTCATGCCGCGCCGTCGGAGGACGGAATCCAGTTCGAGGAATCGGAAGTTGATGAGTTGGACAATCACACCGATGCTGATAGCGATCAGGCTCATGGCCATCAGGCTCGCCGCGATAATGATGAGCGAGAGCCGAAAGCCCGAGTTTGGGTTCATATCGGAAAACAGGACCGTTGCCGCCGCCGTTCCTCCCATCACGAAAAAGGCAATCCCCAGGCCACCGAAAAACGTCAGCGGCTTGTAAGAACGAAACAGGCTGAGGATGCGAAAGATGACGCGAAGACCGTCGGAAAAGGTGCTCAGCTTCGACTCGCTGCCCTCCGGCCGCTCCCCGTAGGCGACCGGCACCTCGCGGATCACCCATTTGCGATAAAGACATTGAATCGTCATCTCGGTCTCGATGTCGAAGCCGTAGGCCATGATGGGGAGGTTCTTCGCGGCCTCACGGGTAAAGGCCCGATAGCCGGACATGATATCCGTCAGAGCTGCGCCGAAGATCCGGTTGATCAGCCAACAGACGAGCCAGTTTCCAAACCGATGAAAGCGCCGGTAGGCCGCCGCCTCGTCGGCCGCCTCTCGAATGCCGATCACCATGTCAGCGTCGCCAGCCAGAACGGGCGCAAGCAGGTCGTGCACTCGATCGGCCGGGTAGGTGTCGTCGCCGTCGGCCATGATGTAATAGTCGGCGTGAACCTTCTCGAACATCGCCGCGACGACGTGGCCCTTGCCCTGTTTCTTTTCGCGGATCACGATCGCCCCGACCTTTCGGGCGATCTCGCCGGTTCCGTCGGTGCTGTTATTGTCGAAGACGTAGACGGCGGCTTCGGGTATTTCTCGTTGAAAATCCCGGACGACTTTCTCGATCGTGGCTGCCTCGTTGTAGCAGGGCACCAGGATGGCGATTGTCATCGAGTCCGTTTTGGAATGGGCCATTCATGAACCTTGAAAAAGTCGTTTGCCCAGTCGGTAGGGTAGTGGCCACCAATCGACTTGAAAGGGCATTCCATCTGAGCGCGGCTAGCTTCGGGCACGCTGCAGGGGATGTCAACATGAACAGCGAAATTAGATTAGCGAAAGGGGAAAATTATGGGAGGCATGCTTATCCACCCCGATGAGGTCGGGGCGTGTCAGCATGTTACCCTGCACCCGGCACATTGACCGCTTCCTCACGGGCGCGGCTCTGAATGATCAATGCATGAACTCCCGCTCATCGGGAGACGTATCATTCGTCCTCACCTTCGGCTGATCCGTAAACCAGTCTGTACGAGCGGCGCGATCGGTGTCCAGGGGCTCGACATGGACGGTGATGCGGGTCGTCGGCCAGGTTCCTGTGATCGCGTCTTCGATCTCATGGCTCAGGGCATGGGCCGTGGAAACGGACGTTTCGGGCATGACTACGAGATGCATCTCGATGTGGCGTTCCGCACCCGACTGCCGCGTTCTCAGACCGTGGACCTCCACGAATTGTTCACTGAATCGATCGATGATCGAGCCGAGCTGCTTGATCTCCTCTTCGGGCAGCGCCTCATCCATGAACTGTTTATAGACCTCGCGAAAGATATGAAGGGAGATACCCATCAGACAGACGGCGACGCCGAGGGCCACGAGTGTGTCGGCGATGGGCCAATCACCCACGGACCCGATGGCAAGACCCGCTGCGATCCCCCCGGTGATGTAGATGTGGGTGCGCAGGTGCAAGGCCTCGGCCAGAACGGCGGGGGATTTGGTCTCGCGGGCGATACGCATGAGGTAGATCGACACGCAGAAGTAGAAGGCCGCCGTGATGCTCATGATCAGACAGACGTAGAGTGGAATCTCCGGGGGGGCTTGATGGTGAACCAGTCGATCCATGGATTCATAGGCGATGCCGATGGCGGCAGCCAACACGAAGGAGGCCTCGACGGCGGCGCCGAGCGCCTCGAACTTGCCGTGGCCGAACTGGTGGGATCGATCCGGCGGCCGGGCCGCGAGGATGACCGCGATCAGCACAATGACTGAGTCGAACCCGTCGAGGAAGGTGTGGACCCCCTCGGCGACGAGGCTGGCGAGACCCAACAGCCACCCCAGGGCGAGTTCGACAATGCAGACCAGAATGCTGACCCCGATCGCGAGGCGAACCGCGCGGATGCGGCGCTGTGTCTCCAGTTGCTCGGGTGTGGTGGCGACTTCGATCATGAGTTTATTGAGTTCGGACAGCGGACGATTTGACTGCTCGTCGAGGAATGCAGCGCTTGAAGCAGTGGCACACCGGTCCGGTCGCGTGGGTCGAGGGGGCGGAGTATCATGGCTAATCGAGTTGGAAGAGTACGGGGTTTCACGATCCACTGGACATCGACGATTTCATCCATGGCTGAGCCTCTCGTTACCGTCGTGATTCCGAACTATAACGGAATGAAGTTTCTGCCGCACCTGATGAAATCGCTCGCGGAGCAGACGGACTCGCGATTCTCAATCGTCGTCGTGGACGACACCTCAACCGATGATAGCACGGCCTACTTGAAGGAGAAATGGCCGAGGGTCCGGCTGATGTGCAACGAACGGAACCTCGGCTTTGCCGCCAGTTGCAACCGGGGCCTTCGCGCGGCAACGACCCCTCTTGTGGCCCTGCTTAACAACGATACCCACGTCGATCCCAACTGGCTGTCGGAGGCGGTGCGAGCATTTGATCACCACACGATCGGGTCGGTCGCCTCGCTCGTATTGCTGGCCGATCCGCCGCATCGGGTGGATACGGCGGGCGATGTGTATTCCGTCGCGGGCGGCGCGTTGAAACGTCATCATCTCCAACCCCGCGAGACCATCGCCGGACTCGACGCGTCTTGCACATCGGCCTCCGGGGCGTCTGCATTCTTTCGGCGCGAAGCCGTCGCCGCCGTCGGCTATCTCGATGAGCGGTTTGAGAGCTATTACGAAGACGTCGATCTCGGCCTTCGGCTGGCCTGGGCGGGCCATCGATGCCGATTCGCGCCGAAGTCGATCTGCTATCACCATCTCAGCGCGTCCTACCACCCGAAGGGCTGGCGCTACCATTTCAATTCAGCCCGAAACGCGGAGATCGTCTGGTGGTCGCACCTCCCGGCGAAACTGAGGCGGCGATTCTTGTTGTCTCACCTCTGTTTCCTCGTCCTGCAATCGGGCAACAAGCTCCGACAGGGCTGCCTCCGACCGTACCTTGCGGGCAAATGGGCCGCGTTGGCGCACCGTCGCCACATCCTCGAAAAGCGAATGGCCAATGATACATGGAATGCCGGCGGCGGGGAGACGATTGAATCGCTTCTGGTCCGGGACTGGTGGCGGCTGCATGTCGCCTCAAGATGGAAGGCGCCCCAGCCCGGAGCGAGACAGCCATGATCAGCATCCTGACCGTCAACCACCATTCGGCGGACGATCTGGCCAATCTGATCGATTCCCTCCTCATCCATGCCGCACACCACGAGATGGAGTTGATCATCACGAATAACTCGCGCGAGGAGCAGTTGGACTTCGATTTCGATCCCGACCTGCCCGTCATCGTCATCCCTTCGCCCAACGTTGGCTTCGCCCGTGGGATCAATCTCGCGCTTCACCGAGCACGGGGGGAACTGCTCTTCATCGCCAACCCCGATGTTCGAATCACCGCCGAAACATTCGTTCTCGCCGAGGCGTTCCTGCAGGACCACCCGGATGTCGGCATCGTCCTGCCGTTGCTTCGCGAACCCGATGGGGGGGTGCAGCGATCGGTCCGCCGGTTCTACACCTGGCCGGTTGTTCTCTACGCCCGTTCGCCCCTGCGCCTGATCGGCCCACCCCCCGCGTTCTTCCGACGCTATCTCTACGAAGATCTGGATCGATCCGCTCCTGCGGACGTCGATTGGGGACTGGGGGGGGCGATGTTTCTACGCAAGGCGGACGTGGAAACCGGCGGCGTCTTCGACGAGCGGTTCTTTCTCTACTTTGAAGACGTGGATCTGTGCTATCGAATGTGGCAGCGAAATCGCCGCGTGACTTATTGCCCGCACATCGAATGCATCCACGCTCACCGCCGCCTCAGTAAAATGCCCCTGTCTCAAACCGGCTGGCACCATTTCCAAAGCATGCTTCGATTCATTGCGAAACATCGGGGATTGCCAAAACGACCGAAGTAGGGTGGCCACCGCCCACCACTTGTTCTCACGAGTTGATAATCTTCCGTAGCCGACAGGACCACGTGTGGTGTTCGTTGATGTACGCCGCGGCGCGAGCACGGCGATCCGCAAACGAATCCGGTTCTCCCATCGCCTTTGTTATACAATTGACCATGTCCTTTCGCGAATCGAATCGCCAGACGTGCGTATCGGGATCGAGTATCGCCGCGAGACCATTCGCAGTCGTATCCAATGGGTGGCGTCGCGTAAAACCGGCCAAGCCGGCCGCGAGCCCATCGACGAACGGCGAAACCACGTGCCCCGATGTCTCGATCGACAGGATCAGCCCGTGGGCGTCGGTCGCCGCCGCCTCGTCTCCGACCGTCGGCCACGGCCCACGATCACATGCGCGCAGGCGTGGATGCCGATCCCACCCCGTTCCATACAGATCAAACGCAAACCCGGCATCGGCCAAGGCCTCGCAATAGGCACGACGGACCAGGCTCGGCCCCAGCGTCTGTCGAATCCGCTCGACGATCCCCCGTCGAACCTCATCGCTTGTCAGGCGAATACGAGTCTTTCGTTCCGCAGCCTCCAACACCCGCTCAGCATCCTCATCTTGATAGGTATCGACCATCCCATCGAGAACCCCCTCGGCCGCCGTCCACAATCGGCAATGCGACACCAGGTGGAGGCCGACGGCGGATGCCGAGGTGTCTGCCAAGTCGCCGATGACGGCGATGCGGGTCTCCTCCGCGGGCGATGAACGCCGAGGCGAAACGGCCGCCGGTGGCAACACGATCACGTGTGATTGCGAGAGACCGGCCCCTATCGCATGTTGTCGCTGATCCTCGGTTCGGACGCCGAGCCAGGTCGAATCCGGGATACGCTTCAGCCAGTCTTGAGACAATGGCAGCGCATGTGAGCACATAATCCACATCGAAACGTCTGGCGAAGGGATGGACATGGACTCTGGAAGTCCGTCAATCAATACTATTGTCTTCGGTTCGATCGACCGGACGGCCCGATCCTGGGCGGCGGGGTGCACACAGGCGGGTTGGTCCAGGACGCAGCAACAATGCGGCAGACCCTCGGCCGCGGCGGCATGAGACAATAGTCGCGCAAATCGATGCGCGCGGGTATCGGTCACGCTCGAGAGTATGGCCAGCCCCGATTCCGATGAGCCGGACGCTTGGGTCGTAATAACCCCCGGAATCTCGGAGATGCCCGAGATCGGATCGTGCTGACCGGCATCGGCGGTACGATCCCGCGCGATGGCCGTCTGAACGCCTGACAGCCGTTCGGAGGCATGGGCGATCTCCTCGGTGTCAAACCAGGGCCACGAGAGCACTCGATCCGGCACCAAAAAGCCGACATGAGTCTTCAGAAAATCGCTCAGTGCACCCCAGGGTTCCTTTCCTGTGAAAATCAATAATCGACGCTGCTGTATCGCCGCCGAGAAGTCACGCAGTCGAAGCGCCGCCGCCACAGCCCAGGCTGTCGGCTCGACGACCATCACCGCCTGATGAGCGGCCATCCGATCGAGCAGAAGCCGCAACTCTGCGCCCTGGCCCAGACCGACCAGCAGCACGTTGCCCGAACCGGGATCGAACGAATCCAGCAGCGCCGGGCAACTGATCGACGGCATGCTGGTGCGTCCGAGCCAATGGAGACTTCCCGCGTCGTCCAGCCAGGAAAAAGTCGTGGCCCCATCGCGGCCGGTCACAAGTTTCATCGAATCGGGCAAACGCGCACCGGCCACAACCTCCGCCGAATCGGGGAGGCCGGCCCACAGCGCCGTCAGGTTGGCGTCGAAGACCGCCGGGTTGAGTGTAGGTGTATCCGTGTCGTCCATGACGGGAGGGAAAACGTCAAAAAGTCAAAATAATAACAACAGCAAAAACAAAAACAATAACAACAAAATCAAATCAAAGACTACGACAAAAGTGCAAACGACAGTGGAGTATGATGGAGGCTGCCCAGCTTGGAATCTTATTGAAGCGTACCAAACCAGCGCTGGGCGGCGAAGAACGCCAGGAAGCCGATCCAGGCAGCAAAGACAATCGAAGCCAGAATCAGCCGCCCGCGGCCAATCCTGGGGGCGTCCGCCTTGTCCCATCGTATCTCATCGGTCTGCTCGGCAGTTTGATTCATGGGTGCGCTCCCTTTTTAGTAGGGTGGGCACCGCCCACCTTTTTCTGTTGTACCAGCACTGTCCGCCCTTGGTTCTAACGGTTCAGAACCGATTTCACAAGCGAGGATGCATCCTTGTAGAATACCGTTTGAGCATCATCCGCCCATACATTCCCAATTCGGAGACCCACCGTGCCCGCCAAGATGATACCCTATGCCCTTCCCGAACGATCGATCCCCTGGCAACGCGAACACGGCGACCGCCTCCTCCGGGAGATGATAACCCGCCGCAGTTGTCGCGACTTCTCCGATACGCCGCTTGACCGGCGCGTGCTGGAGGACGCCCTTGCCGTCGGCCACTCGGCCCCGAGCGGGGCCAACCGCAAGCCCTGGCGCTTCGTCGTGGTGGACGACCCGGGCCTCAAGCGGCAAATCCGCATGGCCGCGGAGACTGAGGAGCGAGAAAACTACGACCGTCGTTTCCCCCAAGCCTGGCTGGAGGCGCTCGACCCGATCGGCACCGACTGGCGGAAGCCTTTCCTGGAGATCGCCCCGGTCCTGGTCGTCGTGTTTCGCATTGACTGGGAGGAGACGG
>JBHHUV010000156.1:0-6821 GCA_046754005.1 Phycisphaerae bacterium
TCACCCGTTCCATTCCTCGAACCCGTCCGGATCAACTGGCACCACGTGCGGTTCGAAAACCTCGGACACCCGATGCGAAACCGGATCGGCAAGTCGAAGCATGTTCGATTCGAACCCGCGCTCACATTCCTGCTCTACGGCCACCCCCACACGATCCACATCGCCGAATGCACATTCATAAACACAACTCGGCTGGAATTACGTTGTAATCCAAATGCCGAAATCACCTTCGAACGAAATCGATTTCAGAATCTCCGTCACCGCGCCGCCCTGACCATCACGGGTTCACCCACAGGCAAACCGCCCGCCGCCGTCAACGTAGTATCCAACAAGTTTGCCGCCGCCCTCCGACTGGACGCCGTACCGGCCACCCTCCGCGGCAACATCCTGATCGGCCCCAACGCCGCGATCGTGATCCGGGACGATACTTCCAAGCGAACCGAACTCATCGGCAACTACATCCACAACACCACGAAAACCGACGACGGTCACTACTGCCTCGATTCCCACAACCCCGACGCATCCATCATGAACAATATCTTCCGAGGCGGGACGACCTGTGTGCTGAACGGCACGCGCCGCATGTCCGGCAATGTGTTCATCGGGGCCGAAACGCTTCGCAGCGAGTTCGTCAAACAATCACACACCCATCAGTGCGTCGCGGCCTTACCCGCCGGCTCCGTCTTCGAACGCAATCTCCTGATCGGCCCCGCACACGCACTGCTCGTACCGCAACCCATGCAGACACGAGTTGACCGCGGCGCCTCGTACAATGTCACCCGCATTCGGCACAACATCTTCGTCGGCTCGGGTACCGGATCGCGTGCCATCCACCTCAACCCCCTCGGCCACGCGCCGACCCGGGTGTCCATCGCCAACAACCTGTTTCTCGGAGTGTCCACGTTGTTCTTTGACGAAGGAGGAACAACCGCTTCGCTGATCTACGCCGACCACAACGCCTACGCACCGCCCCCACCCCGCCTGTTCGATCGAGCCAAAGTTACGGACATAGAAAAGGGGCAACCCGGCTGGGCCGCCCAGGACATTCAAAGAAAAACCATCTCCGGTCTCGGCCTCTCCGACCGTCCCCCCATCCACCTGCCCGACTTCGACGACGAGATGCTTACAGGCAAGAGTACGTTCGCTCAGCTTCGCACGCGCTTATTCCAGCCTTTCCGCCCACAAGCCAACAGCCCCCTCGTCGCCGCCGGGCAACCCTCGAATCAAGACAAGGCCGCCCCCCAACCCACAATCGGCGCACTCGAGCCGAACCAATACATTCCCCGATAACGCAATCACGGGCGCCATGCTTACACGTCACGGCCGTATCGTGACGGGTAAGCATGCCCAACATCAATCCCCACTCCCCCAATACCACAGTTGTTGCTGTTTTTATTTTGACGTTTTGACGTTTCTCTTCAACACATCTTGTGAGTTGAATCCCGCTAACTAAAACGTCGTCCCAAACGAGAAGTTGAACACCTGCTCGTCGTCCACATCCTCGCTGGCAATGGGAAATGCGAAATCGAATGATAATGGGATCGGGCCGAAATACTTCACGTAGATTCTCGCACCAATCCCCACGCTCGCCCGCCAGCTTCGCAGCCCGAACTCCTCCTCAACTGTGCCCATGTCCAGAAAAGTCACGCCGCGCATCGTCTTGCCGACCAGCGGGAAGGAGTATTGGGCATTGGCAAGCAACATAAAGTCGCCGCCGACCCGGTCATCGCGAAATCCGTCCCGAGGGCTGATCCCGCGAAACTCATATCCTCGAATCGAACCGATCCCCCCGGCGAAAAACTTCTCAAATACCGGAGCATCACCAAATATCTGACCCAGCGTCGCACCAAGCTGAAGCACATGCTTGCGCCCGAACGTGTCGGTCTTGACCGTCCAATAGTGATCATACGTTCCCATCGCCTTGGTAAAGGTATGGTCGCCGCCCAATGCCCCGACCTGCTCGACCGAGAGCTTCAAACGATCTCCCTCGCTCGGCAACCAAAAACTGTCCGTTCGATCGTGGACGATCGATCCCTTGACCGAGGTCAGCCAGTTGTCGCCTTCGTCCTCAAGTATCTCCCGTGAGGTGAACGGATCGGCCCCGGTGATGTTCACGTTCTCGAAGCGGAAGGCAATCTCGCCGGCCCAGCCTTCGAGCGGGCCTTCACGCCAGCGCTTGTCAAAGCTGGTGGTAAATCCAATTCGTCGTTCGTCATACTCCTGCCGGCCCCGCTCGAAAACATAAACTCCCAGCCCCAGTCCGATTTCACGATCGAATAGATACGGCTCGCGAAATTCCAGCCGACCCCGCGTCAACTCCGTGCCCGGCTCGAGGCTCAAACGCATCGTCTGACCCCGCCCCCGAAACGAACGAAAGCTGAAGAATTCCTTCGACGTTCGTGGCCAGTCGAAGATATCGAAATTGCGCTGCTCGATCGAGATCGATCCAACTACGCCGCTGTTGCTGGTCACGCCGATCCCAAACAGGATCATCGTCGTGTCCGCCTCTTCGACCGTCACCAACGCCTCGCGCACGCCGGGTGTCTTTCCCTCGGGTGTAATGTGTGCCTCATTGAACAGGCGCGTCTCGACCAACCGCTGCTCGGCCTTGCGAACCGCCTCGGTGTCGTACAAGTCTTCGGGAAAGAAACGAAGCTCGCGGCGTATGACGTTGTCACGGGTGTGCCGATTGCCCCGGACTTGAATGCGGCCGACGCGATACTGATCACCCTCGTCGATCCGAACCGTCAAATGTATATAACCGTCTGTTTCAGAAAAGACATGCGAAAGCGAGACATGCACATACAGGTAGCCCAATCGACCATACTCCATCAGCAATCGATCATGGTCCGCCTTGAGGATGTCGGCATCCACGATCGAACCAATCGTGGACTGCATCATGCTCTCGAGCACCGAGTCGTCGAATACGGTATTGCCCGTGTATTCAACGGTCTCGATGATATGCTGCAACCCTTCTTCGATCTGGAAGGTGAGGATCAGATGGGTCTCGTCATCCACTTCAAAGTCGATGCGATGCCCGACCCGGGCGTTCAAAAACCCGCGCGCGACGTAAAACGCCTTGATCGCCGCCGCATCCCGTTCGACGGTCTCGGGATCATACGCACCGGTCCGAAACAGCCAGATCCACGTCGCGGTCTCGATCTGCGATTGAAGACGTATGTCGCCGAATGCCGTATTACCCTCGAACCGGATCTCCCGAACCTGAACGCGAGGGCCTTCGGAAATGCGAAACAGAACACGATGCTCATCACGAAGGATGGCATCATCCAGCTCGACCGACACATAGGCGTATCCGGCCTCCCGATACTTTTGTTCGATTTGTTGCCGACCCTGACGCGTCAGAAATACGCTGATCGGCGAGCCCACCTCGAGATCGATCTCGCGCAGCAGATCCCCCGTCTTGAAGGCCTGATTGCCGACGAAGTCAATGGACGTCACAAACGGGCGTTCATTCACGACAAAGACAAGGATGAGATTGCCGCCCTCCTCGCGAGGTTCCGCATAGGGCGTCCCTTCGAATTTCCGTGTCGCCGCTAGACGTCGGCAGGCCTCGGTGATGGCCGCGCGATCCCATATCGCACCGGCCTTGATCCCCGCCACCCCCTGAAGATAGATCGGGTCCATCGAGATCAACCCCCGAAACTCGATCCGCTCGATGATTCGACCGTCGGTCTGAACCGAGGAGACCGGCTGCTCGGGAGTGGGCTGAACCTGACCGCTCCCCATCATCGACCACAGTCCCAGGAGTCCGATCAAGGCGAGGGGTAAGGTGCGCCAAGGACCGACCACTGCGGGTCTTGCAGCGATTGAATGTAACTTCCGTGTCTCGGTTGACATCCTGTCCCTCTGGGATCGTGCACCGACACCCGGTGCCCCAGCCGATCATCGCGGAAACTATACACACAACCCTGCAACCCCGAAACCCATCAAGCGTGCTTTTCAATACTGAAAACCGATCTGAGAATCGAAGAATAAACGAGTATCGCGAACCGACGGCTATCAGATCACGAAATAAGGGGTGTTGACAACATTGATAACATCAACAACCGCTAACGATCCTCGCGGTCCATCGCCCGCCCCGCCGATCAGAAACACCACGATCCATAACGCAAAAACTACATAACATTATTAATTACATTAGATTAGATGTGTAACTGCGGTCGCCGGGTGGTTGCGGAGATATCGAAAAGTAGCGGTGTCGCATTCCAATCGCCTGACTTTTGCTATGATCCATTACCGCCGAAGTGTTCGAGCGATTGGAAATGAACACATGCTCTTGTGGTTGATTCTACTGTTCATCATCGTCCCAGCCTTCGACCTGTGGCTGTTATTCCAGGTAGGCGCGGTTATCACATTCGGCCCCACGTTCGCGCTCGTCATCCTGACCGGCATCGTCGGCGCGGCCCTCGCCAAGCGCCAAGGTCTCCAGACGATGGCCCGGATCAATGCCGAACTCACCGCCGGCCGGATGCCAACCCGGGAACTCGCCGAAGGCCTGATGATCCTCCTGGCCGCCGCGGTTCTGATCACACCCGGCTTTATCACCGATCTGTTTGGATTGACACTCCTGGTTCCACCCTTCAGACGCCTGTTTCTAAAGGCCCTCACACGCTATTTCGAGGCAAAAATCATAATCGGTGGCGGCAACATGCACGACTTTGGCGAACCGGCCAACGATCCGGACGAAACGAGATCGGTTTCGCCGCCCCCCTATTTCGGCCCGAATCTAAATGAGGGTGCACGGCCGATGAAGCACGTCAGGAACGAAGCCCAGGACCGTTGATGCAACCCTCGACATACCCCCATGGCGAGCACCGGCGTCCCGCCGGTCCGAAAAGGGCGTAGGATGGGTCATCAGACCCATCTGTTGATCCCGCTCGCACACCCCACTCTCCTAAATAGAAAGGATGAAGAATCAGCTGACACGCCAGAACACCGACAGGCCGCGCAATCAATTACAGACAATCGTACGAAAACACGGACTGTGCCCACGATAATCCTCATCGATACCGTATCGGTCGTACCCATTCCCACAATATGAGGAAAAGGAATCCTTCGTTTCAGGCATAGGCGAAATCCTCAAATGAAATCCAGGGCACCGACTGAACCGTGAAACTGTAATCCCCGCCTTAATAGTCATTTATGTCGATTTTCCGAAGCCTCCTTCATTCTGGCACACCGATTGCGGCCTGAATCTCCGCCGGAAACCGTCAGGTGAGACACCAGACAGATGATATGGGACAGGGCCCCATGGCGTCGTGTGCGCCGCTGTTTGAGAGACTGGATTCGGCAGGCCACCGCCGGACGGCGGAGTTGTTTGGAGTGTCACAATCCTATTTCAAGGCCGGATGTGTATTGAATCAAGTCGAATCTGATAGCCGTTGATCGATCCGGATCTTCTGACAAGGAAGATTCGGAATCGTGCGTATCGGTTCGACAAGTTCGGGACATGAAACCCAGTGCAAAAATGTTCGGCCTTAGATGCCGGCAACCACTCTTTGAGAGAGGAAGAATCATGACTCGCGACTCCTTACCGACGGTATTTTACAAGAGGCCTGGAACACACAACAGGTCCACAATGGCCCTCGCGCTATTGTTGATCATCGGGATGGGTAACCGTGCCATAGCCCAGGGCGGGGGTCAGATCGCTGCCCCTGTCGTCGGTACCATCGAGGCCATCAGCATAGACGATCCCAATGACGTCTGGTCGGGAGGATTGATTGTCGTGGGTGGCCAAACCGTCATCATTCCTCGCAATGTTGTCCTCCAGTTGCCGGCCAATTTTCTCTCTCTTCAGCAATTGTTTGCACAGGCCCCGGCCGATTGTCTCGCCCATGGCGAAAGCGGCCTGGCCTCAATCGACACCTGCAGCGGTGGGGTCGGCGGGGTCGCCACCATCCTGGCAAACCAGACCGCGGCCGGTGACATCATCGCCGTCGATGTCTTCATCGAAAAGGGTCAAGAGACAATCTCCGGCCGAGTCACCGCCATCAATACAACAGACGGCTACTTTCGTTTGAACGGAACGCCCACCGATCCCACATCGGGGGTCATGGTACGAATCAACGATCCGGATTCTCGCCACACCATCCAACAGGGCCTGGGCTGTAACGGCGGACCCAATTGCAGCGCCGATCCTCGATTCACCAACGATCCCGACAACTACACATTCACGTTTTCAACCGGATACCCCGCCTGTATTCCCAGCACCGTGGTCGGTGGCAACCGAACCCAGGGCAGCGACGCCAACGGCATCGGCGATCTGCTCTGCCCGGACACCAACCGTGGCGGCAATCCGGTTGCCGATTCAACGAAATTCGCTCCGATACAACTGGGAGACTCCCTGTCCGCGGATGGCAACTTTGAAATCATCAACGGTGTCAAGTTTCTCTCGGCACATACCATCTTCATTGGAACCGGGCTCACCACCGCCGACGATCCCAATCAGCCCGACTACATGATCTTTGACGAGGTGGAATGGGACGTACCCGGCTTCCAGAACGAACGCGTCCGAGCCTTGTTCATCGGATTTACCACCCTGCCCACCTCACAGTTGGATATTTTTTCTCTGCACGTGGACCCGATGACAAACGAAAACCACGAGGTGCCGCTGGCCTCAACTCGGGGCAATCCAAACACCGTCCAACAAGGTATCGGCCCGCAGACCGGCGGTATCTTCAAGATCCGTTACGACGTTGATTTTATAGAAGGTGTCACAGCTGGTCGAGACCCCTGTCAAAATCTGCTCAACGCAGGGTACACCGGGGCCTGCTCCGCCTTTCAGACGATGGCAGAGGAAT
>JBHHUV010000157.1:0-6812 GCA_046754005.1 Phycisphaerae bacterium
CTCGGGTTTGTCTACGGCCTATCTGTTACGGGATTATGCTCCGGTCGTGTTCGAACTGCACGATCGATTCGGCGGCTCGGCCCAGGGCGAGCACTGGGCCGGCACCCACAACTCGTTGGGGAACGCCTACGTCATCACACCGGACGCGGGTACCTTCCTGGAAGATTTGTATCGCCAACTCGGCCTCCAGCGGGTTGTGCGTGTCGACGAGGGCGATTTCGAGATCGAACTCAACGGGAAAATCCTGGACGATTTTTTCGCCGCCAAGGGCCAACCGCCGGAGGTGGCGCAGGCGTTTCAGCGTTATCGCGAAGTCGTCCTGAACATGGCCAACGTCGACTACCCGGACATCCCCCTGCCGGATGGCAAGGACAACCAGTGGATTCTCGATCTGGACAAGAAAACATTCCGAGCGGACATCGAGCAGCAGATGGGCATGCCGGTGCCCGATCTGCTGGCAGCGGCGGTCCAGGCCTACTGCTATTCGTCGTTTGGAGCGGGCTGGGAGGAGATTTCGGCGGCCAGCGGCTGGAACTTTCTCGCCGCCGAAGAGTTTGGTCGCTGGGTCTTTCCCGGAGGCAATGCCTGGATGGCCCATCAGTTCTGGCACCGGTTGACCCGACCCAACACTGGACGACACGGGGCACAGCTTCACGGCAGCAGTCGCGTCGTCGATGTTCGCCTGATGACGGGAAACAAGGTGCTGGTCACCTATCTGGATTCGGGGGGCCACTGCCGATCGATGAGCGCCAAGCGCGTGGTGATGTGCTGCTCGAAGATGATCGCCAAGCATATCATCCATGATCTCTCCGGGCTGGATGCCGACAAGTCCGCGGCAATGGAGGGGTTGGATTACCGCGCCTACGTCGTCGTCAACGTGTTGCTCAACGCCCCGATCGAACGCGATTTCTACGACATCTTTCTGCTGGGTGACGGGAATTTCCCGATGAGCGAGCCGGAGGCGCAGGCAAACTCACGCGTGATCGACATGCTTAGCGGTCACTTTGCACGGGGGGCGAAGATCCCACGAAGTGTGCTGACGCTCTATTGGCCATTACCCTTCAACTTCGGCCGCTGGACCCTGTTGATTGAGGAGGGCTGGCAAAACTACACCCAGGCCGTCGTTCCGCAGATCCAAGCGATGCTGTCGATGCTAAACGTAAAGCCCAGCGCCGTTCGGCAGGTTCGCATGACGCGATGGGGACACGCGATGCCGATTGCTCGCCCAGGCTTGATCGCCAATGGCGTCACCGACGCGCTGCGGCGACCGATCGACGATCGGATCTACTTCGTGAACCAGGACAATTGGGCGTTGCCGGCGGTGGAGAACTGCCTTTTGGATGCGGAGATTTTCACGCCGCAGATCGCGGCTGGACTGACGCGCCGATAGTGGGTGATTGTCGGGCGCCCTGTCCATCCTGAATGAATGCGTAAGGGTTGGGTTTATCAGAGCCGCGACCGTGAGGGAGCGGTCAACGCACATCCTTGTAACACGATTTCACGATGTCTGGATCATGTACTCCGGCGCGGCGATGACGGCTGTACGATCGCCGATGTTCAGAGCCCACCGCTCCTTACGGTCGTGGCTCTGATCTGTCGGCGAGAAATGCGGACTCAAGCCGTGCCGTGAATACGTGTCACCCGCACAACAGATCAGGAGCTTGAGCTTCAGCGGTTGGGTGCGCCAAGAAAGGAATAGAGTGAGGCCTCGAGCTTTCGGACGGCGAAGACGTAGACCAGCATCCCCACGATCGTGATCGCCTGAACAAGCAGTTGTACGGAGGCAGGAATGGCATCAGTCATCTGTTTCTGGAGTGCGGCCTGGTCCATGGCCTGCCCCCCACCCTGCGTCATCGTTTTCATCATTTCCATAAAAGGCGGAACCATAATCGCGAGTGTAATACACGTAGTGAGCACGTAAATAATTCCCAGGATAAAGCACAATCCCGTCATCTTGACCGCCTCTTCGGCGACTCGACGATCCTCCCGATCACTCGTATTCGCAAAGGCGGCCAGCTTTTTCATCGTCAGGCCGGTCCATATATAGTTGAATATCGGTATGAAGCTTAGCCCGAGGGCGAGGCCGGGGGACACACCCTCGTAGTGTTTCGCGCGCCGCGCGTCGGTGTGGACCCGGTGAATCCACATCAGTTGCAGGATAACGGCGGCCAGGCTCATCCCACCATTGACGCATCCGAACAGACCGCTGCCGATGGCCATGCCGATATTCGGCGCCTGCGGATCGATGGTGGGTGGAGAGATAAGGGTGATGACCGAAAAGATCGCGTTGAGGAGGGTCGTGGCGATCCACAATCCGAGCATCCAGTTGGTGAAGCCGGGATACGCGATCGGCTTGGTCAACATGGCATCGGCATAGCCCATGGTGACCGGCGCGGGCGCACCCTCAACGCCAGTCGGGCTCGGGGGTAATACCGCGGGCGGACTCCCAGGCTCGGCAGCGCTGGGTGTGAATGTCACGTTGCAGACCGGACAGGCAAGCGGCTTGTTCAAATCAGCCCGGGCCGCCTGAAGTTCGTGACCCTGTGGACAGCGGATGAGGACATTTTCGGGATCGATCATGGCGTGTCGGCCTTTCCGTGATTTTCGGCGAGAATGGATCCGCCTGTCTAAGATACAACGACGTGTCGCGGCCCGGCTTTCGTTACTTGCCGGTTCGGCGGGGATTCTAACCGGCTGGGAGTAATCGAGTCCAATGCGATCAACAGATGGGTCTGATGACCCATCCTACCACTTCCTCGGTCCCCCAGCGGGCTATGGGTGCATGCGCATCGCCAACAGCATCGGCCAGCCGACGTATTTTGCCGCTCGGGGTGAAGCGGCGGCGAGAGCCTCGTCCACGGGGTGTTCGGACATGTGATCGAGGATGAGACCGGCGCGGGACGCAGCCATGACGTACTCGCAGATCTGGTTCGGGGCGCTTCGGGGCCGGGTGTCACGGCCGGTCTCGGGATCGACAAACCGGGCCTGGATTCCCCGCAGCATCATCGCCGGATGCATCACGGAAACGATGACTTGCCCATCCGGCTGGCACAACCGCCGTATCTCCGCGAACAGACGGTCAGGCGACTCAATGTGGTCGAACACCAGGCAGCAGATCACACGATCGAAAGCCGCGTCCTCGATCGGCAGCGGCTGATTAAGGTCGTGCACGAGAAATCGGACGCGATCGGCCCCGGGCTTGGCACGGGCCTTGTCGAGCATCCCATCGGAGAAATCTACGGCTGTAACGTTCGCGTCCTTCCCAGCCAGGCGGAGCGACCAGCGGCCGGTGCCGCAGCCGAGATCAAGCAGATCGAGATCGCGGACCGGCCCGATGAGTTCCGAAACCACGGGCTCCTCCAGGCGGATCAGCGGGTTGTCCTCGTCATCGTAGATGATAGACCAGCGGTCGTAACCCTGATCGGTCGGGAGGATTTCAAAGTCGTCGGGAACGATGGACGGCGAATGCTGATTGGGCCGGGATCGGTCGGCGGACCGGGACATGGTGTTGATTACTCGATTCGCATGAGGCGCGGACCATGAAGGAATTCATGGGTCCGCATACACGTTGGTGATTCAGACGTCCTGAAAAATTCGTGGCCGGTCATTGAGGTTGTACATGCCGCACTCGTTCTCCGACATGGGGTTCAGTCCGATTTCGCGCAGTTCGCGGTCGACCCAGCCCCGCAGGGTCAGATTCGTCTTCTGTTCGGCGTAGCTGAGCTTCGCCCGCATGATCATCTCATGCCTTGATTTCTCTTCCATGATGCTTTTTCTCCCATGGTATTACTTGTGGCAGAATGAACGTGCCCCGGAAAGCTCGCGCGCGGCGAACCCGTCACGCTCTGCCATGACCATCCTGGTCCACTCTCTTGTTTCACGCTCCGTCGTCATTCTTGTTGGCGGGGTGTTCAGGAATCAACGTGCGAGGCGGGCCGCCCAGTGTCGGCGTTGCCTGACGGGTTGACTCCCACGAAGAAAGAATAATATACACTTCATCGGGTAATGCAAGCCCATCTTGTGAGTTTTCGCGTATGACGCCTCGCCGTGTATCAACATGGAACGGGAAGCCTATGATGTTGACTAGGTTACGATCCTATCAGAGTGCCAACACTCGGGCTCGTGCTCCGGGGGGATCTTGCCAAAACCCATCAGGTAACACTTGGTCGTCTCCGGTCCCATAAACTTGAACCGCTCACGAAAAGCCGGGAACAATGCCTCGATCTCAATTGGCGTCCCGGAGGGCAGCGAGTCGAGCCACCGGCGATAGGAGCCGTGCTCACGGGCGATTTCCAGAAATCGGCGGGCATTCTCTATTGTCGCGAGGATCTTCCGGCGGTTGCGGATGATCGACGCGTCCCGGCAGAGCCTATCCACCCCGCGATGAGTGATCGCGGCAACCTTTTTGACGTTGAAGCCCATGAACGCCCGCCGCAGTGCTTTTCGCTTCACCAGCACAATCCGCCAGGAGAGACCGCACTGGAAGATTTCCAGGGCCATGCGTTCGAGATGGCCGGCGTCGGTTCGGATCGGCGCGCCCCACTCGTAATCGTGGTAAGCGGCGAGCATCGGATCAGTCGCTGCCCATCGACAGCGTCGGAGTCCGTCGTTGGGATCGACCTTGGGGCGTCTGTTGGACATGGTTGAGTTACACGTTTCGAGTTATAGGTTACGAGTTTCACACTGGATGAAAACCGGTGGCACGGGATTTCCAGAGTGTACTCTATGGTGGATCGTTGACTTGTCCGCGCTATTGGTGGCGGGTTGGCCTATAATAGGGCAATTATTCGATGGGTGCGCCTCTCGTTCGATGTAGTCCCAGAGCGGGATTGTGACTGTGAACGGCCGCACGGACTCTTCAGTCATACACGATCGCGTTCTCTAATAGTGAGTTCTCCCTATGCCGTCACGACTCTATGCGGATAACGCGGCGACCAGCTTCCCCAAGCCGCCCGCCGTGCTCGCCGCGATGCAATCCTATGCCGAATCGCTGGGCGCGTCCGCCGGTCGCGGCGCCTATCGCGAGGCGATCGAGACCGGCGAACTGTTGGCCGATTGTCGGCGGCGACTGGCCAGGCTGATCCAGTCCGAAGATGCAAACAGCATCGTGTTTACCTTCAACTGTTCCGGTGCGCTGAACCAGGTCATCCAGGGCCACCTACGACCGGGGGATCACGTCGTCACCACCACGATGGAACACAACTCCGTGTTGCGTCCCCTGCATGCGATGTGCGACGCGGGCACGATCCATGCGACGTACGTTCCGGCCGATGCAACCACGGGGATCGTCAATGTCAAGACACTCTTTGAAGCGGTGCGGCCGAAGACGCGCCTGATCGCCGTCGTACATGGAAGCAATGTGACCGGCTCGCTTCAGCCCGTCGAACAGATCGGCACCGAAGCGCGAAAGCGTGGAATCCCCTTCCTCGTGGATGCCGCACAGACGGTCGGCCACGTGCCGATCGATGTGACGAAGATGAATGTCGATTTCCTCGCCGTCCCCGGTCACAAGGGCCTGCTCGGTCCGCTGGGGACCGGCGCGCTCTACATCCGCCCCGGGCTCGAGAAGTCGCTGACGCCTTTAATGCAGGGCGGAACAGGATCGGTCAGCGAGGCGCCGGTGCAGCCGGCATTCATGCCGGACAGGTTCGAGACCGGCAGCCACAACGCGATCGGGCTGGCGGGGTTAGGCGCGGCCCTGACGTGGATCGAAGACAAGACGGTTCAAGCGTTGCACGAGCAGGATGTCGCGTTGAGCACACGGTTTCTGAAGCAAACCGACGGCATAGCGGGGCTGACGGTCTATGGTCCGAAGAATCCACGCGAACGTGTCGCGGTGTTCAGCGTTCGCATCGAGGGATTGGAACCGACGGAACTGGCCGCGCTCCTGGAGTCCGAGTTCGATATTCTCAGCAGACCGGGCTTTCACTGCGCCCCGCTGGCCCACCAGACAATCGGCACCGACACCTGCGGTGGCACGACGCGGCTGAGTTTCGGTGCGTTTCACACGACAACGGATGCAGATCGCTGCGCCGAAGCATTAAGGCGACTCGCATCAATCGAAGCGCCGGCATAAAACGAGAATCACCCGCCGGGTCCGTTGTGCGGGCCATACCCGGGTGGCATGCGTCAGCAAAGCGCGGGCATGGCGAGCATACACACCCTGAATAGGTCCACACAGCGGACCCTACGAAATTGATTCACCGATGAACATATCTTCGCTCAACTGTCGGTTTGTTTCAATTTGCATCATGGCAATGTTGCTATGTGGAGTGTGGCCATCGCCCGCCGCCGGTCAATGGCAGCAAGCCGATCAGGTCGAACGCGGGATTCAGCGGGGCATTCAATCCCTGCTCGCTCGGATCACCCCGGAAGACACGATCCAATATCGCACAAAAAAAAAGAGGGGCCAAGTCAAGACGGTTCAGGGACACGTGATCAAAGATCGCGGGGGTATTCTTCAAGTTAAGACGCGCGACGGAAAGCGCATATCCGTGCGCAAGAGATTGATCATCGAATGGCACAAGTCGGGCTTCGTCCGGCCTGAAATGTCGGACTTGAATGAGACCGGCCCATCGGCGCTGGTGGCGTTCGCGCTGATCTCGGCGGGCGTGGAGACGACCCATCCCCGGATGCGGCAGTTGATCGGCGCCCTGGCAAACCACAACGCAAAAAAAACGGGTACCTACGTCCACAGCCTCCGCGCGAGTGTCTGGAGCCTCCTGCTCGATCGCCCCATCAGCCAACGCAACAAAAAGAAATATCGCCGCCTGCTGAAAAAGGACGTCAACTGGCTCATCCGGGGAATGGGT
>JBHHUV010000158.1:0-6795 GCA_046754005.1 Phycisphaerae bacterium
CTTTCAGACATTGGCCGAGGAATTCAGCATCCTCAGCCCCATCACCAGAGAGATGATCGCCCATACGGAGCATGCGGGATTGCTGAATCCAGGTGTCGTCACCCTTGATATCAACGGAAACGAGGCACCGAACGGTGGATACCTCACACCCGTCGGACTCGGCTTCCCTGAATTCGTCGAGATCAACCTCGACCTGGTTAACTCACCGTATATCGCTTCAGGTATTCCCTGGAATCTCGATCGTCGAATCTCTCCGGCCGGATGTGTGGATACCGATGGCGACGGTGTGGTGGACTGCGAACCCGTTCCACAGTGCCAGGATCCATTTCCCAACTCCGGACTCGATCCTCGAACACAGGCCCTTGTCCCAATCGCGGCCCAGGACCGGATCATCTCCTTTTATGATGCGGCAACTTCCACGCCGGCGGGATTGATGCTGGACTTTCCACCACCCGATCCACCGGAGATTCGACCGGATTTCGGCGGCAATGGCCTGTTCGCCAATCCGGACATATCCCAGGCCCATCATGGGGATGACAGCAGTGGTTGCTATGTCGACGTATGGGCCTCCTCGGCGTTCACATCGAGTATGACCGCGACCTTCCCCGGAGAAGCGCCAATCCCCATGACGAGCGATGGAATTGGGGGGTTCTATGCGCACCTCGATCTGCCACCGGGAACCCCGCCCCCCACATCAGTCACGGTAACCGACACGATCAACAATCGTTCCTCCCAGCGAGCGGTCGTGGACAAGGTGACGATTACCCAATCAACCTATGATGTGGCCACACAGACGCTCACCGTCAGCGCGACATCGTCCTCATCCGTTGGCACGTCTTCACTTGCCTTGGGAGGCATGTTCCTGGGTGCGGATGGCCAGATGGTCATCAGCGGTGTGCCGGTGCCTCCGTCAGAAATCACCATCACCTCAGGTCTCGGTGGCTCGGAAACCAGGCAGGTCGTAGCGGTTCCAAACGCGGCCGATCTCAACGGCGATGGCATGGTGAACGGCTTGGATATTCAGGGGTTTGTCAATGCCCTGATGGGCAATTGAAATCAGAGCCGTTAAATCAAAACCGTTTGATCAGAGCCGCGACCATAAGGGAGCGGTGAATGTCAACGATCAAGAAAGCGACGAAAGGATGTAGTCAGCGCAAATCTCAATTGCATGCTGCCGTTCCTTCGAATCTCAACAGTATGGAGGTATTGCCTGCCGTGGGCGATCGGCTGAGGCCGGTCGCCCAGCGGTGGGTGGGTCCGGCCGCTCCGTCGATGTGAAGCACGGAATGGCCAGTGAAATCATTGCACATCTCCCGTTCAGGCCTGATGGTTTGAATGGTTCCGGCAGCGCGTGATCGCTACACCACGATTCGCCCTTCGCGATCGATGGTGTAGTGGTTCTCGCGCCATTTTATTTTTCCGCCGATCATCAACCACCACCACGCCCGGGCCAGAATACAAACGACCACCCCCACCGACAGAGGATACAGCACAAGGTACCTCCGCGGGCACCCCCCCATCCGCCAGAACCGAGCACTGACAATCAGCATCAAAATCAGATGTAATCCACTCATGCCCGCAAACACAAGCTGTGACACCTCGAATGACGAATCGTGCGAGGGATTGAACACCCTCCATCCGACCAGCGTGATGAGGACGAGATAGGGAAGCAACGATCCCACCAGAAGCCAGAGAATACTCAGGGCGATCTTCGTGCCGCTCCGCAGAGATCCGACATAAATACGCGCCCAGCCGTCGAGAATCCCTCTAAAACTGTTATACATGCCGACGGACACGATCTCCAACCCCGAAGCGACATGTCGCCGAACGCCGCACCGTTTCGCCCGCTCGGCCAGAGGGATGTCTTCAATCAGAGCGGCGCGGACCGACTTGTGACCACCGATCAGTTCATAAGCCGCACGGCGGATCAACAGAAACTGACCATTGGCGAAGGCGGCTCCCCGCACCGGATCGTTCACCCGCCCCCCCCCGAACCACAGGGCGATAATCCCGGCACAAAGCGGAATCAACATGTGTTCCCAGAATCCCCCGTCGGCCTGCCTCGGCCACAGCGAGAGCATCTCGACACCCCGCCGCCGAGCCTCCTCGACGGCGGTCGTGACGGCGAATCGATCAAGACGGCAATCGACATCGGTGAACAGAAGCCAATCGCTGTCAACCAAGCGGGTGGCCTGCCACAACGCATGCGACTTGCCCATCCAGCCGGGCGGTAGCGCGGTCACACGCTCCACGCGAACACGAGAGTCCGTTCGAGCGATCGACTCGGCAATCGCGGCCGTTACGTCTTCGCTGCGATCATCGACGAGCACAACAGAAAGCGCCGGATAATCCTGCGCCAGAACGCGTGTCAGACAGGCTGACAGATTCGCCGCTTCGTTCCTCGCCGGAATCACGACGCAAACGGACTCAACATCATCTGTGCCGGATGATCCGTCGGGCCTGCGATAGGGACGCGCAGCCGGAAACATCCCCGCACGTCGCACCTGAAATTGCAGCATCAGAATCCCCGCCCAGACGCTGCAAATTCCCGACCAGGCCGAAATGATAATAAAGTCGCCCGTAGACATCATCCTACTTCCAAATTATGAACACAGTCTCAGAGCAGCCTCACATGTCTCTTTTTTGCCACCAAAGTGTCTCTTGTGTGTCCCGAATGCGCCTCTTTTTTTGCCCCGAAGGGCCGCAACATGTCAGCCCAGGGCAGAGCGAAGCGCCGCCCTGGGATCACCAGCCACACACACACACTCAGCCCTGAAGGGGCGATACAACCCACCGCTCCCACAGGCGTCATCCGCAAACCTGAAAAACCAATGACGCGAACCGAATAACTCCCTGATACTGAGCTCTTTGCCTGAGATCAAATGGAAGCACGAGCGTTGATATAATTCGGTTCCATAAAAATTTTGGCGGATTCCATGCAGGCTGCAACCGGGTGCCTCTTTTGTTTGCCACCGACTTGAGTCGGTGGTTGATGCTATTGACAACTTCCCTCAGCCGGCTTCAGCCGGGCTTTCATGACTCGATCCCGACGAGGTGGGATAGGATGACCCGCCTGAACTGTCATGGCTCCATATATGTTCGCTCAGAATCCTTCCGGAATTCGCAGCGCATTCTCAAGCAGGTGGGGATCGTCCTGAAGAAAGTCGTCCCAGCGAATCCGCTGAGTGCCGCGTTTCCGAGGCTGACCCGCGCTCAGGATCCCCGTCCCCACAAATACATAGCCCTCCGGCCGGCCGGCAAAGTGTACCAGCCCGTCCGCTCCAAACATGCTCGCGATGCCATCCCCAAGCGGCAGCCGATCCAAATCCCCATAGTCCTGAATCCGATAGGCACTATCTTCAACAATATCTGTCTTCACCCCTTTCGCCGGCTTGGAAAACATCACCCGGCAGACTTCGTGATAACCGGCCGCGAGATAGACCGTCGGGCGAATCGGAGTAACCGGTGGCTCAAACGTCTCCACAACAACCAGATCGTGCTTCCCGAACAGGGCCTTCTCCACGGCCAATCGTTTGCCCCCCATCGGCCCGCCGAAGGCCCGCCGTGCGGAAGCCTCCACCGATTTCGAGACAAAGACTTCATGCCCGCAACCGCAGTTGAGCGAAGCCTCCACGATCGCGGGAAGCCCCTTCCCATCAAGCGTAATCCGCAACGTCGCACCGTCGATGTGACCGGCAACAGGATCATCAACCACCATGGCCGGTCGCTCGGGATGCCACCAGACATAATTCAACTGTGGATACCGCTTGCCGTGAATGGACGCCTCCGATTCATAGGCATAAAGGACGGGCTTGGAAACATCCACGCCGACCTCAATCTTGCCACGCGATCCGGAAAGCCGAACGGCGCCAATTCGATCGTATTCCTCCGAATAGGACCGCTTCCCGGGCGATTCCATCACAAGCTTGGGCGCAAATCTGGATAAGGGCGTATCCCCCGCCCCCTTCCCCGGCCGCCAGACGACAACCCGGCCAAACTTTTTGCGCGTCTTGTCTTTTATCTTCTCCGGAAGCTTCGCCTCCTGATCGCCAATCGAAATCAGCGCGGGAAGTGTGGCGAAGCTGAACAGAAGTTGTCGACCCAGCCGACCGCGATCATCCGGCAGCAGCTCGACGCCCCACCGAATGGACACCAGTTTCCACCGAAGTTCCGGAGCCGACAGTTTGGCGATATCCGCAAGATCCCATTCCAACGCCGATGCAGCCCCCTTCGAGAATCGAGCCTTGAGTGCCTTCGCACCGGGCTCGATTCCCCCGCGCAGCGCCAATTCCTTCAGCGCCACATTCGGCAGGCGATCCAATTCATTGTCGGTCGATGCGGTTCCCAGCCGATGGGCATCACGAAGAACCTCGGCCGCCTGTCGGCGCAGTGCCGCCGTGTCTGTCTGCTCAATCGCCTCGTCAAGATCGTTCAGGATCATGGAGTTGAATCGAAGATAGGGCGACGCGCTCGTGTGTCGCGCGGCGGCATCGGTAACCCCATGAATCTCGGCATAATAAGCAACCGCCCGATCAAACCCCGCCGGAGCGCATCCCGCCACAACCCCAACAAGCCAAAACGCGAAAAACGTTCGAACAACAGAGAGTATCCGTAACATGAATCCGTCTCCTCAATCCCAACGAAGGATCGCAAGTTAAATAACTTCCCTGTTTCGTAAAGGCCCTTTGTCAACCGCTGTTTTCCCGCCCCAAAGGGGCAAAACATGTCAGCCCAGGGCAGAGCGAAGCGCCGCCCTGGGTCATCGCGGTTAATTGACACCCACCCCTGAAAGGGCGATACAACTGCAAAGCCCGGCTGATGCCGTCATCGATAACCACCGATCTTTCAACGAACCCAGATCATACCGTTCCTAGATGTGTCTGTATGTAATGCATCAATATAGCGATAGAACCGCCCCATTCCGACCCTCGACAATCGGTTCAGGAGACGCAACACCCGCCAATCCAAATTCCGCCGGCGCATCGGAAGGGACCCCGACAAGTCGAACGCGATCCCGCTCAAGAACATTCGCCAGAAACATCGTTCGATCCAAACGCGAAAAAACCAGCCGACCTGCGCTGCCGACCCCACCATATCGAATCGATCCCTCGGCCGATGCTTCCCCCTCCGGAACCACGCCAAACAAAATGCGATCGCCATGCGGAAAATATCTCAGCGCCCGACCGGGGGCGACATCCAGCTCAAGGCAACAACCGAACAGGGTATTCCCATATCCCGACAGGTGAACGGCCCGCGGAAATCGCTCGACCTGCAAACAGTGCATCTCCTCCGAACTGATCGCCATCCCCCCATAGTGAACCCCGCGAATACGCTCCCGTTGTTCATCGCTCATGGATCCCCCGAGCGCCCGAATAACGATCGGCGTCGAAAAAAGCGTGTCGATGGGCTGCGCGCCAATGACGTCCATCGCCTGATCGAGGATATGCTCAAGATAACGCTGATTCCCGAACGATCCGGCGGGCATCTTTCTGGCCCAGCGGACATCAAAATCAACACAAAACGGCGTCATCGAACCAGTCTCCCGAGCGATCGCATCGGCAGCCCGAGCGATGATATGCGGCCCGGAAGGCCCCACGTAGAGCCACACACCCCCCGATGGAAAACCGACGTGCCGAGCGGCGGCGATAAACGGCGCAACAAAGGCCGCGCGATACTCAGCCTCGGTATAAACCGTCCAGACACCCCGCCCCAGCGTACCCCCCGTCTGTGCGACGATCAGATCCGGCATACGGTCGCACAGCGATTGCGGAATGAAATCGGTAATCGGTCGCGTCAGCAAAACGTCGGGCCGCATCAACCCAAGCCGCGGCAGATCTCGGACAGTGCAAATATCCACCCGCGGATCAAGTCCCAGTATCTTCGCACGATCAAGCCAGTAAGGCGTTCCCCACTCGGGATCGAAATGAATCGCCACGATGTCCAGAAGGCGCGCATCGAGCGTCTTATGATCCAAAGCGGATAGTTCGCTCATGACGCCGTGACTCCCTCCAGCTTCAAGTCCGCCAGGAATTCCAGGATGGCTTCCACCGGCGCCCTTTCAGACCCGCGAAAGAAGTGCTCACCGGCAGAGAGTAGTCGCCGAGTCTTCGGCTCGCGCAACCCATCAAACCACGCCACAACTTCATCCACTCCGCAGGCAAAATCGTTGTCCGTGTGTAGCACGAGCAACGGCGCATCACAACGATCCAAGCCATCAAACGCATGTTTCCCGGGATTCGGAGAAAGCAGAACCACCGCGCGAGCCGCCCGATCGCCGACATTCCGCGAAATCGCCCAGCACCCGAAACTGTAGCCGACCAGGACAAGCGGGCGATCGCACCACCCGCGCAAGGCAACAATTGCCGCCGCCGTGTCATGAATCCAATCCGCCTCCTCCGCGATACACCCCTCTTTCCAGAACGCGGAGATGGCGGCGGACCAATCGGTAAGACCATCGTCGCCGCGCCCGCCGATCCCGCCATAATTGAAGGCAAGCGTCACCGCCCCGGCCGTGGCCAGGTTTCGCGAGAGCGCCCCGACAACATTGTTTTTCAGATCGCCACCAAGAAAAGGATGCGGACCGGCAATCAACACACTCCATCTCGGCTCGGAATCAAACGCATAGGTAAGCACCCCACCAAGCGATCCCCCGTCGCACCGAATGGCAACCCGTTCCTCACAAACCTCAAGCACGTCGCTCATATCCTGAAATCAATCTCATAAGATTCTGTGCCGGGTGCCATGCTTACACGACCCAGCCTCTTGGGTCGGGTAAGCATGCCGATCACCTTGGCT
>JBHHUV010000159.1:0-6701 GCA_046754005.1 Phycisphaerae bacterium
TGGAATCGCTAGTAATCGCGTATCAGCTACGACGCGGTGAATATGTTCCTGAGCCTTGTACACACCGCCCGTCAAGTCATGGAAGCTGGTAGTACCCGAAGTCCGTTTGGCCAACCCTCGGGAGGCGGCGGCCGACGGTAAGACCGGTGACTGGGACTAAGTCGTAACAAGGTAGCCGTAGGGGAACCTGCGGCTGGATCACCTCCTTTCTAGGGATTACCTAGACAAGTTCGGCGCACACGAAATCGGATGTTTCGATATCCGATTCACCATGCCCCGGCTTGTGGAAAGTCAGCACACTCTCGGCGGGTGCCTCGGTACCCGGCGCACGGTGGAGTAATCCGCCGGCCGACGATCTCTGTTTCTTGATATACAAAACGCCCGACACGTGGCTTTACATGTGTCGGGCGTTTTTGTTTTCTTCATATTCTTTGCTTCTTCTGTCGGAATTGGAGAATACGGCTTCTCGGGTTAAAACTATACGAGTCACTCCAAAGAGAAAACCATTCTGCGGGCGTACCAGATCGAGATTGCGCCGCCTCACAGGATGATGGACAAGCTCAGCCCTCGCACCAGGCTGATTATGGAGAAAAAACTTATGAGTGAACACAATCACACAGACTGGACACGGCGAAGGTTCATGCAGACATCGGCAGCGGCGCTGGCTGCGAGCGCCGCCGGCCAGATGGCTCCCGGGGCGACGGAACAAACAAAGTCAACCACCAATCCGAGGGTCGGCTCAGCCTCCCCGCCGGTCGTCATCTCCAGTGCCAACGGTAAAGTGGCGATCAACACCGCCATGTCCCTCTTGCGAAAGCGGGCTGATCCACTCACCGCAGTCATCGCAGCCGTCAACATCGTCGAGGACGATCCCAACGACCAATCCGTCGGCCTCGGCGGCATCCCCAACGAAGACGGCATCGTCGAGTTGGACTCCTGTTGTATGCACGGCCCGACCCACAAGGCCGGTGGCGTCGCCGCGATCCGCAACATCCGAAACCCCTCGCAAGTTGCCCGGCTCGTCATGGAGCGGACCGACCACGTGTTGATCGTCGGCGAGGGGGCGCTGCGGTTCGCCAAGGCCCACGGCTTCAAAGAGGAAAACCTGCTGACCGACAAATCGCGCAGGGACTGGTTGAAATGGAAGGAGCGCCTTTCCGAAAAGGACGACTGGTTCCCGCCCGACGAGGGGAGCGAGGAAAAGGGCGCCCGGTCTCGTTCGCCCATCCAGCGCGATTGGGGCACGATCAACTGCTGCGCCGTCGATACAGGCGGCAATCTCGCCGGCGTCACCACGACCAGCGGCCTGGGATTCAAGATTCCCGGCCGCGTCGGCGACTCCCCCATCATCGGTGCCGGTCTCTACGTCGACAACGCCGTCGGCGCGGCGGGCTCGACCGGCCGGGGCGAGGCCAACCTGCAGAATTGCGCATCCTTCATGATCGTCGAATTCATGCGTATGGGCGAAGGCCCGACGGATGCCTGCCTCAAGGTGCTCCAGCGCGTCGCCGACCACACAGAACCACGTCTGCGCGACAAACGGGGAAGACCGGCGTTCGGCCTGAAGTTCTACGCCATCGCCAAGGATGGCCGCTACGGCTCGGCCGGGATGTGGTCGGGAGGCCATTTTGCCGTCCATGACGGGAAGGAGGCACGCACAGAGGAATGCGCCTATCTTTACCAAAAGGGTGCGAGATCATCCCGATAGTCGATTCAGGAACCGAACGAGAGCGGCGTTCCTTCCCGGGGTCGGATCAGTGCCGAAATGGGGTCATCTCCCCCAAGGGTTGAATGCGCCGGTGGATTGGGATCCGCGTCTGCCAACTCTTTGGCGAGCCGCTCAAACTCGGGCTCCAGCTTCAGGAACACCTTCACGATATCGGGATCGAAATGCGAGCCTGATTCCTTGACGATGATTTCCAGTGCCTTCCGGTGTGACATGGCCTCTTTATAGACACGTTTCGTCGTCAATGCGTCGTAGACATCGGCCAGGGCGGCGATCCGCGCACTGAGTGGAATCTCGTCTCCCTTAAGCCCCCGGGGGTAACCCTTGCCATTCACCCATTCGTGGTGGTTCTGGGCAATCTCCTCGGCCATGCGCAAAAATCCGGAGTTGGGCGAGCGTTCCAGAAGTGATCGGATCGTATCCGCCCCGATTTCCGCGTGTGTTCGCATGACGGCCATCTCACTCTCCGTCAGCCTGCCCGGTTTGAGCAGGATCGCATCCGGGATGGCCACCTTGCCGATGTCGTGCAACGGAACGGCGCGTTCCATGTTCCAGAGATAATCGGAATCGATCAGATCGGAATATATGGGATTCTGGCGCAACGCCTCGGCGAGCTTGAGGCAGAATAAGGTCACGCGATCCAGGTGTTTCCCGGTGTCGTCATCCCGATGTTCGGCGAGTTTCGCCAGAGCCACGACGATCCCGTCGCGGGCTTCGTCGCGGGCCTGCCGAATCCAGACATTCTGCACGGCCGACGCGGCGTAGTTGGTGAGCAGATTCAGAAAGCCCAGTTCCGACGGCTCGAACGGACGCGCGCCGACTCGCTTGGTGACGTTCAGGACGCCAATGGTTTTCTCCGCCGCGGACATCGGCGACGACAACATGGGCAGTCCCTTGAACACGCGAAAATCGCGATCACTCACGTCGAATCCAGCCTGAGTCTGATCATTGATCACGATCGGTTGTCCCGTCGCAAAGACGCGACCCGCGATGGATTCTCCTATTGTGAGCTTGACATTTCGGATCACATGATCCTCGATTCCGATCGACGCCGCGATGCTAAGTGTATCCCGTCGAGGATCCGGCAGCATGATCGATATCCGCTGGCAGGAGGTCATGTCCGCGGCCGCCCGCACCGTGATGTGCAGGATGGAATCCAAATCCTCTTTTCGGGAGAGCGCGGCGCTATATTCAGACAGAAGACTCAGAATCCGAGTCTGCTCACCGAGAATCTCACGACCATCCTTCAACTCGCGCCAGGCACGCCGCAAACGTGACAAACAGCGAATTCGCAGGGTGAACTCCCTGGGTCGCACCGGTTTGGATATGAACGCGTCGGCGCCGGCACTGAGTATCGTCTCCACATCGTATAAATCCGAATGACCGCTGAGGATCACGATGGGGATCCCCTCGGTGGCCGCCGTCGAACGCAGTTGACGCGTTGCCTCCAAACCGTCCATCTTCGGCATGTCGATGTCCATGACGATCACATCCGGCGGGTAGTCATAGCATCGCCGGATCGCCTCGCCGCCGTCGGCCGCCTCCTCGACCCGCCATCCCTCACGTTCAAGCAGCTTTCGGCACAGGCGCCGGATTGCGGCATCGTCATCGACAATCAGGGCCGAAGCGCGCGGATTGATATCGGTCTGTCGATTCTGTTCAAGTGCGGCATTCTCAACGTACGTGCCCAATGCGCAATCCGATCGCTCTGTATCCCTGGTTCGGTTCCATAGACTCAATCGGTCCGTCCGTGCAGGGGATCAAGTGTGTAATCGCGCGATCGGTCAGTTGCGGGGGAGAACTGTATTGGACACTGATCGGACGTGATGGATGCATTCCGGCTGATGTGAGACATAAACGTTTTTGTTGAGAAATGCGTCCATTGATTAGAGGACCCTGAGCGAGATGCCGACCCACTCAGGACGGATCCGATCCATGCTTATGAATTGTGACTTTGCGGACGCACGCGTATTGCCTGTCGGAACGATCTGCAACAGCGAGAATTTGGACTCCGTGTGTATAAAAAACGCACCAATGGTGCGAATCAGTGGAGAGATTCCGACCTTGATGGGGGGAGGGGGGGGGGCGAACAACCACATGCGCTCGCCTTAACCTCTCAATGCCCCTCCTTCGAAACCCACGTCAGGTGATAGTCCTTGTCCTCCACATCGTGGGCAGCCGTCGTCAGGCGGAGCTGTTTATAAGTATCGCACATGACGGCCAATTCGGTCGTCCGATCGGTGCCGATGCTCTTTTCGTAGGTACCGGGGTGCGGACCGTGGGGGATCCCCGCCGGGTGAAGGCTGATCGAGCCTTTGTCGATACCCTTGCGGCTGGTGAAATTGCCATCGACGTAGAAGAGGATCTCGTCCATGTGGACGGCGGCATGGCCATAGGGACAGGGAATCGCCCCCTCTGCGTAGTCCACCTTGCGCGGCACGAAGGAGCAGACGACAAACTGGTTGCCCGCGAAATTCGTGTGAACCGTTGGCGGCAGATGGATCTTCCCGGTGCGCGGCTTGTAGTCGTGGATGTTGAAGGCGAAGGGGTAGGCACAACCATCCCAGCCGACGATTTCGTAGGGAAAATGTTCGTGTAGGTGGACCGTGAGCACGCCCTCACGCTTGACGACCAGCTTGTGCGGCGGCTTGCCGTGGTTGCGCACGTCGTAGGCCAGCAGTGTCTCGGGAACGCGAAAGTCACGCGGCGTGAAGGGCGCGTACATGGTGATCTGACCATGGCGATTGCGGTATTCGTTGGGGATATCGATGAAGCCTCTCGCCTCGAAGACGAGAAACTCCGGCGCGTCGCCGTCCCAGTGGATGCGATAGGGCGTGCCGCGGGGGATGAGGACGTAGTCGTGCTCGCGGAAGGGAAGGATACCGAAGAGCGTCTCGAAGCGACCGCTGCCCTTGTCGGCGAAGTAGAGTTCGTCGCCATCACCATTGAGGAAGAAACGCGGGCTCGTCTGTGTCGGCTTGCACAACCCGATGTGGACATCGGTGTTGAACAGGAGGACACGACGGGCGTCGAGAAAGTCGCCGGTGGTGTTGAGTTCGCGCGTCTTGATGTGGCGCCGGTAGAGCAGTTGTTCGGCCAGCGGCTCGAACGGGCAGAAGCCGGGGATGGCCAACTTCTCCACGGCGTTCTCGTCAGTTGGCGGGATGCGGTAATAAAGGATGGAGAACGCCCCGTCGAAGCCCTCCCGCGTGTGGCACTGCTCCATGAGGAGCTTGCCGTCTTCATAGAATGCGGTATGCGGGCTGGGCGGAACCTTGCCGAGTTTCATGTAGTAGATCATGGATTACTCTGATTCTGTGAGATTGCTGCAACTGGTTGACTGTGCTCATAGAGTACATCCGGACACAGATCGGCGCCGTTCGGCCAAACAATCGTTCCGATGTCCGGCTCCACTCGAACCTGTTTGAAGAAGGCCCCATCTTTCAAAGACTCAAACACACCGTCAAATGAGACACATTCCGCGATGTCGACCTCGCGCCGATCCCCTCCTTCAAATGTCAAGAGGAGACGATAGCCGCCGATGCATTTACAATCGACAACGTCTTGACCCATGTTTCACTCCAGCAAATCGATGGGAACCAGAGACTCTCGGTGTTGAGCCCGCTACAGCGTCCCCCGCCGCTTCTGCTCCTCTTCGATCGAGACAAACAGGGCCTTGAAGTTGCCGATGCCGAAGCCGCGGGAGCCGTGACGCTCGATGATCTCGAAGAAAAGCGTCGGCCGATCCTCCAGGGGCTGCGTGAAGACCTGCAACAGATAGCCCTCCTCGTCACGGTCCACCAGGATGCCCAAATCCTTGATCTCCGCGAAGTCCTCGTCGATCGCGCCCACCCGCTTCGGCAAGGCGTCATAATACGTGTCCGGCACCCGCAGGAATCCCACGCCATTCGAACGCAGCATCCGAACCGTCTCGCAGATATTGCTCGTATTCATCGCGACGTGCTGAACACCCGCCCCGCGATAGAAATCGAGATACTCCTCAATCTGGCTCTTCTTCTTGCCCTCCGCCGGCTCATTGATCGGAAACTTGATCTTGCCCGTGCCGTTCTGCATCACCTTGGACATCAGCGCCGTGTAGTCCGTGCTGATGTCCTCCTCGGTAAAGTGCGTTAATTGTTCAAAACCCAGCACACTCCTGTAGAATTCGGCCCAGTAGTTCATCGCCCCGAGTTCAACATTGCCCACGATGTGATCGACCGCGGCGAGGCCGGTGCCCTTCGGTGCGGGTACGGAGACGGCCTCAAAACCAGGCCCGATCGAACCGGAGTAGTTCGATCGATCCACGAAGGCGTGCAACGTCTCGCCGTAAGTCCGAATCGTCGCCCAACGCAGGCTCCCGAAATCGTCTTCCCGCGTGACGGGCTGCTGAACCACCGTCGCGCCACGTTCCTTGACCGTCGCGATGGCGGAATCCACATCCTTCACACGGAACGCTATGGTCTTCACGCCATCACCGTGAAGCTGGCAATGGCGGGCAATCTCGTGGTCCGGCGTCAGGGCGGTCATCAGCACAAACCGGATGTTGCCCTGCTCCAACACAAAACCGGCCTTTTCCTTGTTGCCCGTCTCCAGACCGCAATGGCCGACGATGTTGAAGCCGAACATGTGCCGGTAGTAGTGGGCCGCCTGATAGGCATTGCCCACGTAGAACTCGATATGGTCGATGCACTCCAACGGTAGAAAATCAGCACCGGCCGCGGTCGGCGCCTTCCCCGTGGTGGATGTCGTGGATAACGTCATGGGCTCACCCTCTATCTTACCAATTTCCCACCCGCCATTATAAACTGCTCCGCCACGGCGTGAAAGGATGAGGCCGAGACAAACATACCACCGGGTCCATGACACAGTAGGCGTCCCTGTGACATCCTTTTCTTCTGTAGCACCGGTTTCCAACTGGTGCCGGGTGCCACCTATATGAAGTGAGAAGTCAATACACTCTCCTTGCGGAGCGCGT
>JBHHUV010000160.1:0-6681 GCA_046754005.1 Phycisphaerae bacterium
GTCGTCTCGGTGTATGAGCCGCAGCTCACCGTCAGCGCGTCCTCGGCCCGGGCCCAGGCCTTGGGGTTGTCGATGAACTTGGGATCATCCGGATCGTGAAGGCCCACGCGTACCCGGTAGTCAGTCAGCCCCAGGCCGTCCAGAACGTATCTCGTGAGTTGAAGACACGAAGCCAACTCATCCTGAAGCTGCTCGGGAGTGCAGAAGATGTGAGCGTCGTCCTGGGTGAATCCGCGTACCCGCGTCAGCCCGCTGACCTCGCCGGACTGCTCGTAGCGATACACAGTTCCAAATTCGGCCAGGCGAACCGGCAGGTCGCGATAGCTTCGCGGCTCGCTGGCATAGATACGGATGTGATGCGGGCAGTTCATCGGCTTGAGAAGATGGCCCTCCTCCCGAGCCATGACCGCGTGGATCTGTTCGGCCAGTTCCCCCGTGCAATCGGCGGGGTTGAGCTTCAGCTTGAGCAATTCGCCGAGGGGACCCAAGGCTTCACTCAGTCGATCCGATCGTTCCTGCTCCGTGGCCGATTGATAGGATGGATCCGACAGCAGATCGCCAATGGCCTGAAGTGCCGCGCTTCCCGGCCGTTCAAACATCGGCGGAAAGTTTCCCTCCTTGTAGTAGGGAAAGTGGCCGCTGGTGCGATAGAGTTCGAGCCGGCCGATGTTCGGCGTGTAGACCGGCTGATAGCCGTGGCGAACCAGTTCGCTCCGAAGATATTGTTCAAGCAGATTTCGGACGATCGCCCCGTTGGGCTTCCACAGGACGAGCCCGGTCCCGACCATGGAATCCAGCGTGAAGAGACCGAGTTCCTGGCCGATCCGGCGGTGGTCGCGTTTTTTGGCTTCTTCCAGTCGATCCAGATGGGCCTTCAATTCCTTCTTGGTGTGAAAAGCGGTGCCGTTGACACGTTGTAACTGCTTCTTGGAGGCATCCCCGTGGAGGAAGGCGCCCGAGATGCTGAGGATTTTGACGGCCCCGATACGACCGGTATCGGGAACGTGTGTTCCCATGCAGAGATCTTCCCAGTCGGCACCGGGTTCAGGTCCGGTTACGTAGAAACTGAGCACGTCTCCCTTGGCGCGCTCGGCATTCTCGACCTTGTAGGGATTCCCCTCGGCCCGAACCTTGGCCAGTCCCTCTTCGCGGCTCATCTCGTAGCGGGTGAAGGGCCGAGCCGCCTTGATGATCGTGGCCATCTCGGCCTCGATTTTGGGAAAATCGTCGGGGGTCAGTTTTTTATCGAGATCGATGTCGTAATAAAAGCCCCCCTCGACGGGTGGGCCATAGACCAATCGTGTCTCGGGCCAGAGTTTGCAGATGGCCTCTGCCATGACATGGGCGGCACTGTGCCGAAGAATCGGCAACGTCTCTTCGTTCTTGCTGGTGTAGAGCGTGAGGGTGCAATCACCGGGGAGCGGGGTGGTGATATCGAGAACGGCCTCGCTGTTGCCGACGTTTACCTTCGCCGCAAGGGCCGCCTTGGCCAAGCCGGGACCGATTCCCGCTGCCACATCAGCCGGAGTGGCACCGTCCGGCATGTCCTTATTCGATCCGTCGGGGAGCGTGACCTTGATCATGGAATGTCGGCGTGTTCAAACGGCATGGATATGAATCTGATGCGTCCTGGTGGATCCAACCACCTGTTAATCGCGGGCGCGGCATGGACCCCGTGAATCCAACCGCTCAGAGGCTCCCGGTGTGTCCAGACTCCCTCACCGCGTGTTCCGGAGGCACTATACCGTCCGGGCACGAAGGGTCAACATCCGGGAGCAGACAATCGTTGGCGTATAGAGAACGAAACCCATTCAATAACCAATGGGTGTATCGCCGGTCAGCCCAAATCGTTGAACCGTATCAGTCCACGCCGTCCCGCCGATCAGGGTGGACCCCGCAGGCAACCATTGATGCGGATTGGAGGATTGCAGATCGCCCTGTGTCTCAACGTGGCCGTCATAGAAGGCGAGATTCATCTTGAAGGTGTCCGCCTTGGCTCCAGAGACGGGCTCGGCGGTGGCGTGCCGATAGGCAAAAAAGCGGGCGTCTACGCCAACGTGGCTACCATTTCCCGGTGCCCAGGTTCGATCCCAAGAGCGTGTAAAAGTAGAGTAGGGGCCGGCATCGGAGAATGTGCCGCCGAAACCCGCATTGGGTCGCAGATCATAGTCTGGCGCAACAGATATGGTCGCAAAACGAGACCCGTCGGCGCAAAAGACCTTGTTTGCCGGATTGCCGACACGGCTGATCGATGGTCGCCAGTCGTTGGGTAATTGCTCACTGTGGCTGGAGGGTGCGGTTGCCTTGGTGTAGAGTTGATACCGGATGGTGTTGTAACTGACCATCCAGCCGGCGCCGGCCTCCGGACCGGCGAAGCGAGTTGCCAGGAACTTGTTGGCCGCGCAAAGAAATCCTTTGAAATTTCGTATCTCGTTGAATCGCTGGACCAGACCATTGACATCGCCTTGAGCGGGGAGAGAAAAACCGCTATTCCACATATGTGCCAGTGGCCCCATGAAATCCCAGTTCTGCACCGCAGGGCCAAAGGCCGAGGTTTCTCCCAGCAGGTAGGCGCCCGAACCGGAAGGCGAGCCGACGATCCAATCATTATTGTCGTGGCCATACTGAACGGCCCCTTCTGCCAACCTGCGCATCTGCGCCATGCAGGCCACACGCTGACCGGTCCGTCGAGCCCCCACCATGGCGGGCAACAGAATCGAGATCAGCAGGGCGATGATTGAAATCACCACGAGCAACTCAATCAACGTAAAACCATCGCGTTTCGATCGATTGTGAATCATGATCCGACTCCTCACTGGTTCGCCTCCGCCTCAGCGGCTAGCATTAAATCCGCGGGGGGTAAGGGATTGTGCGGCGTGACCCAATGTCCGCAGTCCGGGCACCTCGTCTTCTTCTCGTAGCCTTCTTCATCTACTTTGGGATCCAGGACCCATTCCGGAAAAACAAAAGTGGGATTGGTCTTTGCCTTCCATTCTCCATTTTCGTCCTTGGTCCAAAAGCAAAGTTCGGCCTTATAGCCGGTATTTTTCTTTGAGTACGGAGAATAAATCGGTTCCTTGTCTCCGATCTGCAAGGTGTGCTCAAAAGGTTTTCGGGTCTCAACACAGATGTAAACACGCTCTGCAGCCCACTGAGTGGCATCTTCACCCCCTAATTGAGTGTAGGCCACAACTCCGGCTGCGATAAAGACGACCACTGCAATGCTGAGTTTGATGACCTGACGACGCGAACCCGACTCGTCCATATGCACGCGCTCCTGAGTGTGGCGACATCCCGCTGCCGGTCTCGCCGATGCAAGGCCGACTCTATCGGTGTGTTTCCTGAAACAATCCGGGGCCGTCACAGATTCCAAGGCGGGAACCGGATAATCAGTGCGTTCCCGATAATGGCATCGTCGGCTCCCTGATGCTTCAGCCGCGCCATTATAGTGTATGGAGCCTTTCAGTGCGATTCCTTTTTCAAGATGAAATCCGTATGGAGGCCATGGCGTTACGGTGAGGAATGGGTTCGTAACCTCGGGATCCTACCTTCGGTAGCCCGATTTTCAGCCTGTCAGGATGGCTCTCGAAATGGGTTGAAAATGTGGATGGGATGTGGGCGGTGTGTCACCAGCCTGCACGGAACCCGCCTGATAGCCCGCCAACGGCTGAAAATGCCGCTGAAATGACGTTTTTTTTATCTATCCCCAAGGGGGATTGTGGGTAATCCACCTGCCTCTGCCAACGCCTCAAGGCCATAATAGAGGCTACTTGGACGAAGCGGAGAGGCGCTGGCTGGTTAATCGGCGGAGCACCGAATTGAGCGAGAAATTGCGCCCTGGGCAGGCCGTTTTGTGCGTCACCCCCCCATGGGTCAGGATTCTGGAATGTGAAATCCCGCATTTTCGCGTCAAAAAATCCACCAACTGGGCAAGGGACTCGATCTGACGGGGGGTCGGTCGCGCCTGTTCGAAGTTCCCGATTAGGCAGATGCCGATCCCATGCTCATTGTAATGATTCCCCGGAACCTTGCAGTGGGCGCCGGTCATCTGCTTTGTCCAGCGTTCGCCGACATACACCGCCCCATCGCCGTAGGCGATACCGTTGCCAATCACGAAGTGATAGCCCAGCGCATCCCAACCGCGCTGGTTGATGTGGTAGGACCGCATGCTCTGGGGTGAGGATTTGTTCGAGGCAGAGTGGTGGATGACGATGCACTCCCACCTATCCGAGATGCCGCCCGCCGGAATCCACTTATGCCCGTGGTGCTTCGGTGTGGGTTTGGGTGATTGATAGATGGGGGGTTGCAGCCGTCGGATCGCAGGGGGTCGAGGACCGACATACGGCTCGAGATAGGCGAGGGTGGTGTGATGCTCCCGCGCACAGCCGGCGGCCAATAAGACAAAAAGAGGCGAAAACAGAAATGGATAGACGGACTTCCCCACAGTGATTCGTAACACAAGCATCGCTCCAGACTACTTCCCCCAATATCGGCGCCGAGGCCGTCCGGCACGCCAACCTAACATCGGAAATGAGTCAGCGGCAAGTGAACAGATTAGTCATAACCCATCGTTAACCGGCTTGGGTGTTCATAATTGCATTCAATCTCGGCACTTATGTTGATTCTCGGCCCGGGATGGGGCTGTCGGCACGTCAGTCGATCACCTGCTGGATGGTTACGGGACTGAGGAGACGTTCATCATGGACGAGTGACAGGGTTTTGGTGTCGATGCGAAATCCGGTTCGTGTCATACGTTATGGGTGATTGGACATTGTCGATGCCCCCTCCACCATGTGATCAATCGCATACAGTCGCCAGCGATTTCCGGGGTTCTCTCCGGGCTTGGTATGGCGTACTACATAGAGGGTCATCGTCTCACCCGTATCAACTTGGACACGGTAGTAGTGCTTGCGATAATACCGTTCGCCATTTCGTCTGTGATGGCAATGCTCGCTTCGTTTCCATTCGGAGAGGACTTCCAGAATCCGATAATGCCTGCTTCGCCAGGTGAAACCCGCCGGCAATCCTGCCATTCCCCGTGCCATGGCATCAGCGTCCGCCGATCCGACATCCGGTCTGATGGTTTCGGAAATGAACTCACTCATGGATGACATGTGATCCGATCCTGTCCAATCTCATCAACAAACTCGATGATACAACGGGCCCAGCCCGGTTTTACAAGCATAGTTGCTGCAATTTTTGCATAAAATGAGGCGACTGTGGCTGGCTTGAAAACCATCTAATCACCATAACTTATTCAATATCAATAGGTTAGTATCTTTGCATAGTCAGGGTAAGGGCCGAAAAAAAATACTGGCATTCTTGATACGAATCGTGATATACTGAACCAAGGTGTCGTTCTGATACCGAGTTGGAGTTGGGGAGTTCGGTATGCGCTTACGGCTGTCCAAACAGTCCACATCCTGCTGTCAGGAGTGCTGCGCGTTCACCATACTCGAACTCTTGATTGTCATGGCGATTAGTTCCATTCTGATCGCCATTGTCCTGCCCTCTCTCAGCGCCGCCCGAGAAACCGCCCACATCAGTCGGTGTCTCGCCAATCTGCGTGAGCTCAGTGCAACCTCCTTCATGTACATTGAGGATGAAGGTTTTTCCACTCAGCCCTGGCATCTGGGTTTCGAACATGCGACCGGTCAGGTCGATCAGGTTTCCGAGTTTATCTACGGCGGGTTCCAGACAGAAACAATCCATCCGATCTGGGGATCCGAGATCGACGTTCACGAGATTCACACGGGCGTGCGGCCCTACAATCGCTATATCGCCCCCGGTCTCTGTCAGGCGACCATCGGCACTTATATCTGTCCCTCGGATCGTTTCACGGCGACCCCGTTTTTTGAATCCCCCTGTTCACCCCCGGTGATCAGCGAAAACGATCCCTCGTGGATGATCAACGGCAACAGCTATGCCATGAACTGGAACTGGCTCAACGCCAAGCCTTGGGGAAGCAAGGCCGACAACTACGTCGATATCGATCACATGAGTTCCGCGGGCCGCGAACTCCTTCACCTCAAGGTCGGCGCCGCCGCCTCCAGGTTCGTCCTCTTCACCGAAACGCCGATGAATGCCTATATGCAGGACGCCCGCCCCCCCGACGGCTCCGATGGCGAAAGCTGCATGCAAATGCTCGGCGAGGGCTGGCACAAGCGCTACTCCCGCTACAGCATGGGCTTCCTCGACGGCCACGCCGAGCACCGCTTCATCGACACCCGCTACTCCAGGGGACCCGGCTACGATACCTGGCCGGAAAACTTCACCCTTCCAGGGTTCTAGTCGGTGCGGTTCTCGTTCGCGGTCCCACGCCACCAACAGATGGATCTGATAACCCTCCTACTCGCTATTCATCCCATCCCCAGCGTTGTAGAAATTCTTCTTCGCTGAAGACTTCCACGCCGAGCCGTCTCGCCTTTGCCAGTTTGCTCCCCGCCTTCTCACCCGCAACCAGGTAGTCCGTCTTTTTGCTGACGCTTCCTGCAGTCCTGCCTCCGAGTTTCTTGATCAACGCCTCGATTTCCTTTCGGCCAAAGCGATTGAGCACGCCGGTGACAACGATCGACTTTCCAACAAGCGGCATGTTATCCGCGGTTTGTCTCTTTGGCTGCTTCATGTTGACGCCCGCGTCGCGAAGATATGACAGAATATCGAGCGCGCCGGGAAACAGCG
>JBHHUV010000161.1:0-6557 GCA_046754005.1 Phycisphaerae bacterium
AGGGCATCAGCATCCGGCAGGGCAGCTATGAGGGTATCCGGTGCGGAATTGCCCAGAACGGTTACACTCCCGATCTCTTCCAGACGGGAAATGGCCTCTCTGGCAAAGGGTTCCGCGACTACGATTTTGAATGGTTTACGGCTATCCATCAGACGCCTCCCAAAACAGCCAGACGGGAGGGCCCGCCTCCATCGACGGACCAAAAGACTATTTGTTGGCGACTCGATCTACGTCTTCCTATAATACCCGCTCACTGTAGAGTGGCAACACAATTATGCAGGAACAATTGGGTCGAGGAATGATCAGATGAATCATATGAATGGTGGACGGTCCTGGCTGATTTCGGTGCTTGTATGGGTAATTGGAGCGGGAGCACTTCATGGGCAGGACACTTCGAAACCTGCCTCATCGGAACCGAAGGGCGAAACGGATGTGACGGCCCCTCTTCTGAAAGATCCGATCTCTCAAAAAGATACGGGCAAGGCATCCGAGCGTAAAACACAGCCTGTGCTTCGTAAGCAACCGGCGCCTGAACCCGCTGTCATTCGAGAACCCTCGCAAGGGCGGCCGATCTTCATTACCGCCAGGGAAACTTTTTATATCGTCATGCGGCTGACTCCGGATTTCAAGGGAAATGTCAGCTTCGTTCTCCGACATGCCATGGAGCCGACCCTCCTCTCACCGCTCAAGCCGAAGACCGAACCTTCATTTGTCAACAATGAGTTCTGCCATCTGTTGTTGCAAGTGGGGCCCAACGTCGAGCCGGGTTTGTATGATCTGGTCGTGCGGACCGGCACGGCAACCTACCAATCCAAACATTGCATCTCCGTCGTCGACCGATTCAAAGATCGGTTTCGATTCGTCCACCTGTCGAACATGAACGTCGGCGACCTGACGGCGCCCGATTTCGACGACATGCTGCCGCATGAGATCAACCTGCTAGCCCCGGCCTTTATCGTCGCCACCGGCAATTATACCGAATGGTCACGGGTATTGGACGATTCGGCGAGTTGGCAGCGCGTCTTGAAATTCTTCGAGAAGTTTAATGCCCCGGTGTTCATGCTGTGCGGGGTCCACGACCACCAGGCCAGCTTTACCCGGTTCATCGCCAGCAAACCGATTGGAACCATCGACTACGGTAACTATCACGGCCTGCTGCTGCTGGATCATGCCGCCAATCCGATCGATCAGGACTACACACAAATCCAATGGGTCGATACCGACCTTCGTCAACATCGCCAGAAGAACCTGAATTTTATCGTTGCCAGCAGCAACGAACTTTCCCTCCTCGATGTCTGGCGCGAGCGCGGCAACATCGAGGACTTCATCCGGGAACACAAGGTCAAAATGTTTATCGTCGGCGGCTCGACCGACTGGGACTACAAGGAATTCGCGAGCAAGCTCAAAGGGCTCGACGATCTGCATTTCATCCGTACCCACGAGGCGAGCACCTGCCTTCGGGATCGAGCGACCGGCTTCAGCCATTATCGTGTCATCGAGGTTGACGGCGAGCGTGTATCCTATGTCTATCCCAATGACAGCGCGGCGGAGCGATTGCAACATTCGGTTCCGACCGGCCGACTGCGCGCCTTCTACGATGCGGCCAATGACGGCACGGCCTCGCGCGTCGGCGTCACTATCCAGAATGCGCTCAACCAGGGATTTGAGAATGCCCGCGTCTGGCTCCGGGTTGCCAAGAACGGTCAGAGCGGGAAACCGACGGTCGCGCCCGGCCGGGTGGTTCGTATGTTGGACGTCGAGGACTACTGGGCCTGCGAAATCGCCTGTGATTTGCCGGACAAGGGGGCGGTCAGAATCGTGGCCTCGATGGATCCTGCCGCCGCCCCGCCGCCACCCCGCGTCGCCCTCGAGTTGGAAGGCCCTCGAACCTGGTCATTCGCCGAAAAAACGACGGACTTCGGGCTCGATTTCTTTGAAAGCGACGCCCGCGTCCAGCTCAAGTTGACCAACGAGAGTGACAAAACGACCGCCTGTTGGCCTGTCATTCGTATCAATGGTGCACAGATCCGATCCGATCCCTCGGTGCTGGCGCGGCTGCCGATGCAGATCCAGCCGGGCGAGTCGATCTCAATCCCGTTGGTGTTGAATCTTCGCCGGGTGAGTCCGGGCCCCCACAAGCTTCAGGTTCATTTTCTGGAAGATCCGCTCAACCGCGTGCAGACATTCGAGGTTAACCTCGCGATTCAGGAGCGGGTATCCCAGCGAGACGGTGGGAATCCCTGATCCTGCATATGCCTGGCCATTCCGATGGCAGGGAGGCCCCAATTGGCAGCACGATCGCGGCAACGAGGGACTGGAACGACGCGACAGCAGCCTGTACACGTCGGTATGCGACCGCTGTGTATCGCCGGGGCCTGCATGGCCATCGTATCACTCTTCGTCTTTCGCGGTCTTCAGGAGGAACCGGCGGCCGATCACGCCAAGACCAGCCTCTTTGCCAAGCCTTCGAGTGCGTTGAAGGCGACCCTTCGGTCGGATGCGATCCCGTTTGAGGCGGCCCTGGTCGAGGAAATTCGCAACCGAGGTTATCTATCGGTCACGGTGCACGTCGCGCTGATGGATCGCCACCGTCCCGGCGCGGCCCGGTCGTTCAACGACGGCAACGATCCACACACAAACATGTATTGGGGCGCGCTGTTCGGGATGGAGACCCATTTCGCCAACGCTGCAGGATGGCGCCGCGTCTTGACGGATGCGGATGGCGATGGCGGCCACATCATGCGCCGGGTTGTGTTTCACCGGCGAGCGGCCGTCACGCCTTCCTGGCAGGCACGGGGGATCACAGAGAGTTTCGACGTCTATGTTTTGGCGAATGCGTGGCCGAGTTCGCGGATCGTCGAGGCCATGGAACAACCCCTTCGAGACGCCCTCTGCGGTGAACCGGTGACGCTTCAGGTCGATGATCGAGTGGTGCAGTTCGACGGCGGGAGCATGCTCGTGGGATATGTCGGGCAGAACCATATGCTGGAAGAATACTGGGATCCCTTCGCTCAACTGGGCGGATGCACCGCCGCGCGGCAGGTCGGCGTCTTTTATGCGTGCCCGCGGAGCGCTGTGGTGCTGCATCAGGCCACGATCGATCGAGGTCTCTATTCGGTTTTGTTTACTCGTGCGGCGGCCACGCCCGAGGCTTATCTGGTGGACGGGATGTTGAAAGGCCTGCTCTCCGGCGAACTCGGAGATGCATTTGTGACGTATGCAGCGGGCGAGTATGCGCGTTACCAGAAATCGGTCTCTCCAAGCCTGGCGCGAAGCATGCTCATGCGGTGAGAAACGTCAAAAAGTCAAAATGTCAAAATGGAAGAAGAAAAAGAAAAAAACATTTACGCGATCGAAACCCCGACGCCCGACGACCGACCCCTGACCCCCCCTCGACTACGGCGCCATGGCCTATCTTCAGACTCCGCCGCGCTGGCGGAGCTTGAGAATCAGCTCGACTTCGCCGACGCTTTGTTGAAGTGCCCGGGCGATTTCGACCGGCTCTCGGCCCTGATCCGCCAGGGCGTAGATCCGGCGATGGGTCGCATCCTTGTCGGTTGCCGAATTGGAGACGCCGGCATCATCCACGGTCCAATCCAACGACGCTGACGGAGCGGCAGTAGGCGATACACCGATCGGTGATTCGCTCGATTCGGGGTGGATCGGCGGGTTTGACTTGTTGTCGGACACTGCAAGTGGTGACGGGATCGGATCGGATGATCGGGAATCCCCGCCTGCTTCGTTGATCAGAATACGCAACGCGGTTATCCGCCGATCGGCATCGGCGATTGACCGCTCCAGCTTGGCGAACTTGGTGTCGATCTGGGCGTTGATCTGCCGGGCGAGTTCGTTCAGTTCGACGAGCAGCCGTTCCATGTCGCGTTTGATGGCCGCGCTCTGGTTTGTCGCGGAGTCGATCTCCCGTCGGTATTGCTTGGGCGAGGATCCCATCGCGCGGCGGCGCTGGCTCCTCAGCAGCAGGAGCGTGATGACGACGATGCAGGCGATGATGATCAGCCATTGCGCATTGCTGTAGCCGCTGGATTCGGCCATGACAAGAATGGTGGGATCAGGAATCATTTATATATTTGTCGTAAACAAGGGGTGGGAGTTGCCCACCGGACATAGAAAAAATGGTAGGCAGTGACCACCCTACGTGGCTGACCAGGCATTCAGCGCCGCGTCCATGACTAGGCGCAAGGCAACATGCCGCTCCCGTGCCGCCGCGGCGCAGTCATCATACTCCGGCGCGGCCTGAATGACAGCCTCATTCCGCAGACCGAGCTTGATGCGGATCATCCCATACTGAGTCGCAACTTTCACCGTCTTCCGCTGAAGTTTGCTTCGCGTCCACGGTGATCGGCGGACGCCGAAGGTGGTCGTCTCCGCGAAGATGACCCGTTCGCAGGCCTCCTCTTTACCATTGGGCGCCAACACGGAGAGGAGAACACCCGGGCGATTTTTTTTAATCTGGATCGGTGTGGTATACACATCCAAGGCCCCGGCCTCGAACAGACACTGCGTGGCATGGCCGATCTGTTCGCCCGTCGCGTCGTCGAGATTCGTCTCGAGCAGGATTACCTGATCGGTCTCCGCCGAATCGGCCTCCCCCTTACCGATGATCAGCCGCAATAGATTGGGGCGCCGTTGGCCGTCCCGGGTTCCGGCGCCGTAGCCCGTCCGGCCGATGCGCATGGCCGGGAGCGGACCGAAGTCGTCGGACAGCGTCGTGAGGATGGCCGCGCCGGTCGGCGTCGTGAGTTCCCCGTCTTCATCACACGCGGCCAGCGGGACGCCGGCAAGGAGTTCCGCCGTCGCCGGGGCGGGGATGGGCATGACGCCATGATCGCACGTGATTGTTCCGCTGCCGGTCGGGATCGGCGAGCAGATGATGTGATCGAGGCCCAGTCGTTCGATGCCGATGGCGGCGCCGACAATATCGACGATGGCATCGACCGCGCCGACCTCGTGGAAGTGAACCTTTTCGATCGACGTGCCGTGAACCTTCGCCTCGGCCTCGGCAAGACGGGTGAAGACGGATCGTGCTCTTTGTTTGACGCGATCGGACAGGTCGGCGGCGTCGATGATGTCGGTGATGTGGTGCAGGTGGCGATGGCCGGGTTGGCCCGTGAGTCGGACGTCCACCTTCACGGCGGCGAATCCCTGCTTGTTCACCTCGCGGATGTCGAGTTCATAGCCGTCCAGGTTCAGGTGTGCGAGATCCGACCGCAGGATTTCGGGATCCAGACCGGCCGAGACCATGGCCGCCAGGATCATATCCCCCGCCGCGCCGCTGAAACAGTCGAAGTAGCCGATTGTCATGAAGTTGTCGGTATCCAGTCGCCAGTAACCAGTTTCCAGTAGGGTCCGCACAGCGGTTGTACGTGTTTAGTGAAGTCGTTGCCCATTACGTCGATCAATAAGCCCGTTAAAACGGGCTAAGACATATGAGCGCGACCGTCTTTACCGGCCCTAAAGGGACCGGCCTAAAGCCCGCCTTCAGCGGGAAAGGCCGCTGAAGCGGCCTGATGTGTCCACACATTGCAAGCATGATCACTGAACAGGTACCAGCGGACCCTACTGCATGATATCAGAATTGACGAACCCAGTCCGCCAGCCCGTTCAGATCCTTGAATTCGTGGTCGGGTTTGTGCTGGCCGATGTCGTGGATTCGGTGGGCCCGGTTGAGCCAGCCGCTGCGGAGACCGGCGGCGATGGCCCCGCCGACGTCACTGTGGAGCGAATCGCCGACGTGGATGACGCGGTCGCGACGCCAGCCGGTCACGTCGAGTGCGTGGTCGAATATCCGCCGATCGGGCTTGTAGGAGCGTGTGATCTCGGAGGTGACGATGCGATCGATCGGGAGATTGTGGCGAGACATGACGGCCTCGGCGTCGGCCTGATCGGCGTTGGAGACGAGGCAGACGGGGTGGGGAAAGTCGGTCAGAAAGGCCCGGGCCTCGGGTTGGAGCGGTGGATTTCGCCAGTATTCCCGAAGTCGTTCGCAGTAGGGGCGGGGATCGATGGTGGTTTTGAAGTCCGACATCGTTTCGGTGAGTGTCTTTATTTCGACATCGAACAGGTTCAGAAATCCGTCGCCGTCGGCATTGTCGAGATGGGCGAAGAAGCGCGTGCCCCAGGCGATGCTGAGATCGGGGGCCGAGCAGTCGAGACCGGTGTCGTGGACGATCTCGGCACAGACGGCCTCGACAGCGGCGCGGTCGCCCGCCGTGAGGGTACCGTAGAGGTCGAGGAAGAGGCCGTCGAGGGACAAGGAAGTCTCCGTTGTGAACGCAAAGAGCCGGATTGAACCCAGTCGGGTGCGTGGTGGAGTGTAACACAAACGGCGGGTGGTATGCCCAAGCGATGCGCGGGCATGGTGTGCGAACGGGCGTTCCTCCCCCTCTGAGAGGTTTCAACAGATGGGTCAGATGACCCATCCTACTTCGCTCGCCACTGCCAAGGCACGATCCTTGGGGATCGTGCCTTGACAGTGCCACCCTTTGGCAGTGCCACCCTTTTGGCAGTGCCATCTACTACTCGGCCGCGTCAACCGG
>JBHHUV010000162.1:0-6549 GCA_046754005.1 Phycisphaerae bacterium
AAGCAGGTCGGTGTCGACGGCGATACCGTTGTGTTCCATCCGGGCGAGAACCTCGAGCAGGGGCAACTCAAGATCGTAAAACAGGGATCGAAGTTCGGGCTCCGTCATCCCTTTTTCCAACAACACGCGCAACTGCCAGGCGATGTCGGCGTCCTCGGCGGCATAGTCGCACGTCTGCTCGGTCGGTAGCTTGTCGAAGGTGGTCTGCTCCTTGCCCTTGCCGATTAGGCTCACGGTCGGGATCTTACGAAAGTGCAGCAGGTCTTCGGCGAGTGCGTCGATGCCGTGGGATCGCCGCCCCGGCTCGATCACGAAGCTGGCGATCATCGTGTCGAAATCGATGCCCCTGACTTCGAGACCGAACGCTAAAAGCACACCCACATCATACTTGAGATTCTGTCCGCACTTTCGGATTTTTTCATCCGCGAAGATCGGCCCCAGGTGTTTGCGGACGGCCGCTTCGCTGACGGTCCTGCCGATGCCGCGCAGGGGAATATAACAACCGGTGTTCACCTCGTAGGCGATGCTGATCCCCACCAGGTCGGCATCGGCCGCCACCAGGCTGGTGGTCTCGGTGTCGAAGGCAAATGCCGAAACCTTCTTGAGCTTCGCGGCGAACTCGGCCAATGACCGATCCGAATCGATCAGTTCATACCGGCCCGACGCGCCGATGTCGGTTGACTGTATTTCGCCGAACAGGGTGGTCTCTGAGACGACTGTAGCATTTCCGGGACGACTCGCTTGTTCAGTATCAGGGAGGGCAAAACCGCCGGCGCCCCCCCCGATACGTTCCAACAGGCGTTTGAGACCAAGTTCCGACAGGATCGGCGCCGCGGCAGCCGGATCAAATCGTTCGATGTCCGCCTCATCAAGATCAAAATCGATCGCCACGTCGGGATCGAGTGTGACCAATCGCCGGACCGTGTCCATCCGCTCCCGAAACGCGCGCATGTTTTCACGAAGTTTCGGCGTCAATTCGTCGGCATGGTCAATAATGTCGGCAACAGTGCCGTATTTTTGCAAAAGTTGGGCAGCCTTTTTTGGGCCGACACCGAGGACGCCCTTGATATTGTCGCTGCTGTCGCCCATGAGCATCTGCGCCTCGACGGCCTGCTCGGGGCCGTAGCCCTTCGACTTGATCATCGTGGCGACATCCGTTTCACAATCCTTCGGGGGCGGATCGTACATCCGTACATGGTCGCCCAGGAGCTGATCGAGATCCTTGTCCTTGCTGACGAGAAAGACGTCGAGATCGTCTCTGGCGTGGCGGCGACAGAGCGTGGCCATCAAATCGTCGGCCTCGTAGCCCTCCCGCCGGAGGATGGGCACCTTCATCGCCTGGAGAATCGAGACAATCCGTTCGATCTGAGGGCCGAGATCCTCGGGAGAGGCATCGCGATTGGCCTTGTACTCCGGATCGATCTTCACACGAAAGACGGACGTGTCGCTCACGTCCATCGTCATTGCGAGATAGTCCGGTTTTCGGTCGCGAAGGAGGTTCAGGAGCATCTGAACGAAGATGTGGACGGCCTTGGTCGGCTCGCCGGAAGGCGACGTAAGCGGGGCGATCCGGGCGTAATAGGCCCGGTAGATCTGGGCGTGACCGTCGATGAGGTAGAGTGTCCGGCGTGCCATGAATGCGGCTCCGGGGGTGTTGTGCACGCACACGGGGCGGCTGTCAATGATACGCGATCTCAGATCCGCTGCATGAGTCCATGACAGAATCGGGGGATTCCATGACGGCTTCAACCGGGTAGTTTGTTGTTTGCTACCGGCTTCAGCCGGTGGTGGACGCCCTTTCCAGTTCCCCTCAGCCGACTTCAGCCGGGCTATCATGGCTCGACACCCGCATAATCGAACGATGGGACCCGCCTGAACTGTCATACACCCCCGACGCATTCGGCCCCATAAGAACACATGTTTTCGGAATCTGGCAAGGAGGCAATCCGAAAGATGCGCCGTATTGGACGCAGGGGTTCCATGACAGAATCGACGGATCCATGACAATATCTGCGGATTCTATTGCCGGCTTCAGCCGGCAGTTTGTTGTTTGCCACCGACTTCAGTCGGTGGTGAACGCTATTCACAATGACCCCTCAGCCGGCTTCAGCCGGGCATTCAAGACTCGCCCCTGAAAGATGTCGATGGCCCGCCCATACTGTCATGCACCCGGACTCGGGTTCATTTCGGCCTGGACATTGACATTTCGACCTGGTTCGCGGATACTTATATATGCACCGCGCTGGAAAGATTCGGCGCCCATACCGGACCGTACCCTCCTGGCACAGTCTCAAAGACTCAACACGGTTCAAGCAGGCAATTTGGGGAAACAACCGGGGGCAACCCACAGGGGGGTAAAAACCGATATCGCCGCCGGTTTTCCGGCGCTGTTTCTCAATCGAAGGAGCTCTCTCATGGCTGGTGTCGCACCGTCGCGCGGCGGATCCAACGCAACCACAATCGGCATGGTCGTCGCCATAATCGTCGCGGTTCTGCTCGGCGGCGTTCTGATCTGGCTGTTCACCCTTCAGGAACAGTTGCGCGCCGACACCGAGCAGGCGGTCCAGGCACGTGCGCGGCTGGCGAGCCGGGCCGATGAAACCGCGGCCAAGAGCCGGTTTCCCGATGCCTCCTCGTCCAGAAAAACCCTGGTCGGAGAGATGAACAAGGGGGTCCAACTTCTGCTGAGCCGTTTGTCGGGTAATCAGAACCAGACCCCGCAGAACGCCATCGACCAGTTGGACACCGTTCTCGAGGAGATCGTCACACGAAACGAGGTGCCCGATCCCGGCGAGATGAGTTCGGCCTACGGGGCGAGCACCCTCATCAAAAATCTTCACGATCTCTATGTTGCCGAGAAGGAAGCAAGAATCGAAGCGGAGAAAGAACTGGAATCGGTCAGGGATAACCTCAAGGACGCGATCGCGACGAACAAGAAATTAAAATCGAAGTTTGACACACGGCTGGAAAAGGCCCAGGGAAATCTCGCGGCGGCGCAGGCGGCCAAGAACGATCTGGAAGAGATCAAATCCAACGAACTTCGCGCCTTGTCACAAAAGGTGGAATCCAGCCGCCTGGAACTCATCGAAGCACGCAAGACGCACGCTCAGACCAGAAGAAAGTTTCGCAAGGCCGCGTCGGACCTCAACGCCCTGTTGGAGGAACAGGCCCAGGCACTGGGGGACCGCCGCGGACCCGCTCCCGCCAATGCCCAATCGCTCGCCACGGCTCGAACACCCGTGGGCCGGATTCTCCACGCGATACCGGGCAACGCGCTGGTCCATATCAATCTCGGCCGAGAGGAAAATGCCAGCCTCGGCATGACGTTCAGCGTCTATTCGAGCGACGAGCGCATTCCCGCCAACGGCCGAGGAAAGGCCAGCCTCGAAGTCGTCAATGTCGGCCAACGGACCTCGGAATGTCGCGTGGTCTCGCCGCCGTCACCGGATAACCCGATCCTCGAGGGAGACTCGGTCGGAAACATCATCCTGAGCCGGGATCGCGTCAAGCAGCGCGTCTTCTGCATCGTCGGCGACTTCGACACCGATTTTGACGGTCAGCCCGATGTGCGGGGTCGGGAGAACATCGCCTCGCTCATTCGGCGCTCGGGCGGCCGCGTCGTCGATCGCGTCGATGCAATGACGGACTTCCTGGTGGTGGGCATGGAGCCGCCGGGCATGGATGTTTTGTCCACCCGCGCCTCTGGGGAGGAAGTGGAAGAGGACATGGCGGAGGATGAAGGGGACGAAGACGCGAGTATTGATGAGGATGATGAAGACGAAGAGTATGAGGATAGTTTCGACGAGGACGACGAAAGCGAAGACGAAGAGGATGAGGATAGTTTCGACGAGGACGAGGAAAGCGAAGACGAAGATGAAGACAGCCTCGACGAGGACGATGAAAGCGAAGACGAAGATGAAGACAGCCTCGACGAGGACGACGAAAGCGAAGACGAGGATGAAGACAGCCTCGACGAGGACGACGAAAGCGAAGACGAAGATGAAGACAGCCTCGACGAGGACGATGATAGCGAAGACGAAGATGAAGACAGCCTGGACGAGGATGACGAAGACGACGATGAGGATGAGGATGATGAAGACGATGATCTGCGACCCGGCGACGGCGGCCCCGGCAGCCTCCCGACGCCCCACATCGAACGGAAGACCGCAATCGATCCAACCATCTCCGTCCAGCAGCGCCGCTATCGAAACGAAGCCGAGCGCTATCGCGATGCCCTACGTCGGGCGAAGGCCTTTCACGTTCCACTGTTGACGCAGGAGCAGTTCTTCAACTTCATCGGAATCGAGGGCACCCGCAGCGACATCCGCCGCCTTCAGGGTTGATCCGCCAAAGCCGCGCTGATCATATTCAAGAAAATTGACGACCGGGTTCCGTGTGGACCCGGTCGTTTTTTATGCTCACGATTTCAGGGAATGGGTTCGCCGGTTCAGCGCCGCGAGCAGGATGCCCGTCTGCACGAAGCACAGGAGCAGTCCCCAGCAGAACACCCCGCCGTCGAGCATCAGATTCGCCAGTCGATCTCCCATCAACCCCTGCGTGCTGCCCACAAGCAGGGCAAACTGGACGCCCAGCCCCGCGACAAACCATGCGCGAAAGCGATCGGACCAATCGACGCAAGTCAGCGCATACCACACCCCGAGATAGACGATCGGCAATGTGGTGGCATGATGTTTCCAGGTCCGCTCGCTGAGCAGCAGCATGGCCAGCAGAACGAGTCCGAACTCCAACAGACGCCGAGGATCGCGCCGCGCGGCGTCTTTCCCACGGCAGAGCCATGCCAGGGCGCCGACGACGGACAGCGTGATCGCGGGCTTCAGCAAATGGCCGAGCCATGTCGCGGGCCGAACCATCCAGTCCATGCCGGTACGCTCGACCATGGCATCGGGCATGTGCTCGATGGACAGGATGCCGGCGTTGGAGAGCAACCGCATGGCTACGCCGATCAGAGACTGATTGGTGATCGACTTCGTCGCGTATCCATGAATCGCATAGGGCGCCACGAGCATCTCAAACCAAGTGTGTAAGTACTCGAAGTTTCGCTCGAAACCCAGAAGCAGGCCGGGGACGATCACAAAGAGGCAGACGATCCCGACACCGGCCCCAAGGCACACCCGCCATGACCGTTTGTAGACGAAATAGACCAGAACCAGCGCGGGCGTCAGCTTCGTCACGATCGCCAGCGCCACGAGTAGGCCCGCGGAAAAATCCCTCCCCCGAACATACAGCACCCAGGCCAGGGCCAACCAGATCATCATGAAGATATTAAGATTCCCATGTTGAAGATCCGACAGGATCGGTCGAAACGAGAAGACCGCCGTGGCCAGCAGAACGCCGAGCGGCACCGCGAACACCTCCCGACCGAGACCCTTGACGAGCAGTCCCATCGCAGCGACGAAGCCGACAATCTTCAGAAAAGCCCATACAATGCCCGCGCCGACGTAACCCAGCTTCGACAGCGGCACCAGCGCGATCAGCACCATCGGCGGCGTGGGGAACCAATGGCCGAAGCCATAAGGATAGCCTTTGGCGTGCTCATCGACGACGAGTTCAGCCGTGGGAATCCATCGCCCCAGGGCGGTACGATGCCGATCGCCACCCGCGCGCCAGGGCGTCTCCTTGATCTCCCGGATCATCAAAACGGACTGAACGGCGGGCGCTACAAGCGCCGCCGCGAGAAGAACACCCAGAATGACTCGGGCAGGTCGCGTATTCAAAACGCGAGCATCAAACCGGCCGAGCAGAGTGCGTTGATAGCTTTCAAGTTCCGGCGTGTTCAATGCGTCGAGCCATCCTTCATCGTGCCGCGGTATGCTTTCCGACCGCATTGTGGATGCACACCAAATGTTGCACAATAGGCCGCGTGTTTCAGAATTCACTTAAAGAAGGAAAAATCACGCACCGATTGAAAACCGGTGCCACAGACCCTATAGAGATGGACTCTGTCTGAATGTGAGAACTAGCCCGAAATGCTCAGTGCGCCGTGCAAAGGCGTGTTTTCCCATTTGAATTCTGACTGTTCAGATTCCAGACTGATCGGAGAACAGAACATTCCGCATACTGTACAGCCCCGCCGGTCGGCCGACGATCCACCGGGCCGCGCGGAGGGCACCGGCGGCGAAGGTGTCGCGCGAGTTCGCCGTGTGGCACACGCGGACCGTCTCGCCCAGCGCGCCGAACGACACGGTATGTTCGCCGACGGTGTCGCCGATTCGCAAGCTGTGGATGCCGATCTCACCCGACGGCCGTGTACCGGTCTCGCCGCTTCGGCCGTATACGATCGCAGGTGGTTCGGGTGCATCACTCTTCCCGGCCTTGAATTCCCCGCGGCCCGCGATGACCGCGTCGCGCAGGGCGAGGGCCGTGCCGCTCGGGGCGTCGGCCTTGAAGCGATGGTGGGCCTCGGTGATCTCCACGTCGTAGGATGCGTCGAGCACCTTGGCGAGCATTTCCGTGACAAGGAGCATCACGTTGACGCCGACGCTCAGGTTTGGCGCGTGGAGGATCGGGATGCGTTCGCTCGCAGCGCGG
>JBHHUV010000163.1:0-6476 GCA_046754005.1 Phycisphaerae bacterium
GTGGTCATCGCAATTTCCCTGATAAGCACCGCCCCGGTAGGGGCGGAGGAACTCTGGCTTCTGATTCATGCGGAAAGGTAGCACCGTCCACCATCTGTAACCCAGTCCGCGACGCGAACCCTACGACCATTGACTATTTCTTCAACACCGCCGTCGGCCAGGTGCTCGGATCGATCCACCAGTTCAGCGCATCGCCGACGGTGAGTGACTGTTGGCCCAACTCAGTGTCCTCGACCATAACCAGCAGGCCGATCCGCGGATTCTCTGCCGGGTCGAAGCCATGAAGCACCCCCGCGGGCAGGTGGGCCGTGAGCGTGAAGCCGGTGCGGGTGATCTTCGAGGCGATTGGGATCGCGCCCTCGGCGGGGACCGGGGCATGCGCCGTCGCCCGATGAACCGCCGCTCCACCGGCGACCGCCTGCTTGCCGCCGCGTCCTCCACCGGCCGGCAGCAGGAAGAACTGCTGGCAGAACCGGGTAGCGCGGCGAATGGTCCGCGTGTCGCGCATGTCGGTCATGACGCGGATATTGTCCGACTTCCAGAACCGATCACGGTCGCAGACGAGCGGTCGCGACTTGCCCGCGACGCGGCAGCCGATGTAGAGACCGGCGTCGTCCCAGCAGGCGTGGAGCGTGGCGAAGCCATCCTCGCCGTCGATGAGGTGCAGCGCGGGGAGGCGGGTGCGTTTGTCCCACCTGCTCAGGCTACCGTCGATCTTCGGGGGGCGGGCGCATCGATGGAGCGGAAACTCGAACTTGAAGAGGAATCGATTGGGGACGAGTTGGCTCATGGCTCTGAGATTTCGTAGGGTCCGCTATGCGGACCGATTGGCTAATTTTCCTCATCCATTCGCACAAGAATGCAGCGGATAGCACGGAGTGCATTTGCACAATGATGGCTCCAGTGTTGAAGGAAATTGAACTGCCATGCCCACACGGCCTTTTGGCTATCTCCCTTGGTCCGACCGAATAAATCAAGGCCAGTCTTTACATCACGATACGTATCGGACAAGTCGTCACTCAGGAATGAAATGATCGGCTCTTCTTTCTTGTAAGGATCAAAGACCAGCCAGTACCGATCATCATCGCCTAGCATTTGCTGAAGGTTCTCAAATATTACACACCTCTCATCGTGAGACATGCCTTCCAGGTCGCTGCCATCAAAATCTTCAACCGTCACATCCAGTAGTCTGACCGCATCGGCGAAGAGTTGCGCCAGTATAGCAGCACATTCCTTGATAAAGTCCGGTCTAGAGAAGGTTGCACGAGATTCAATCAGTGTGCAGTACTGATGAGCAATATCTACAAAGGCGACGACACGCTCATCATGCTCGATGTTGTGTCCAGACATATCACACTCAGTTATGTGCGGTCGTCGTGTGGACCGGATGGCACCTTGAATCGCACCGGTTGGAGACCGGTGCCACAGTTTTCCCGAGAGCTGCCAAGGCTAATCGTGCCGCAATGCATCAATCGGGTTCAACGCCGCCGCCCGCCGCGCCGGCAGAAACCCGAACAGCACACCCACACCCGCGCTGAACAAAAACGCGATCAGGACGATCAGCGGCGACATCAGCGGCTCGACGCCGATCTTCTCGGCGATAAACGCGGCCCCCCCCATGCCCAGCACGATGCCCACCGACCCGCCGGCGCTGGAGATGACCGACGCCTCAATCAGGAACTGCCGGTTGATCGCCCGCGTCGAAGCCCCGATGGCCATGCGGATGCCGATCTCCCGGGTCCGCTCAGTTACGCTCACAAGCATAATGTTCATGATCCCCACGCCGCCGACGACAAGGCTGACCAGCGCGAGGAAAAACATCAGCAGCGTCATCTGGTTGCTGATCACCCGAGCCTGCTCCTCCTTCTCCTTGAGCGTGGTGACGCTGAAGTCCAGATCGTCCTCTTCGCCGAGTTTGTGCCGCTGGCGGAGCAGATCGGTGATCTGGCCGACCGCGATATCGACCTCCTTGTCGCTCGTCGCCGAGCAGAGGATCGCGTTCGCCTCACGAATGCTGAGCAGATCCCGCAGCACAATCGGCAGCGGAAGGATGATCGCGTTGTCCTCATCCAGGCCAAGCGGGTTATACCCCTTGGGTTCGAGAATCCCCACAACCTTGAAGCTGAGCTGTCCAATGCGAACAGATCGGTTGATCGCGCTGCGATCCCCGAACAGTTCGCGCAGAGTGGTCTGTCCCATCAGGCAGACGCGACGCGGGGCCACAATATCGAACGGTTCGAGATCGCGACCCTCGGCGACCCGCCAGTTGCGGATGGCGGTGTACTTCTCATTGGCGCCGGTCACGGAGACATTGGCATTGCCGGTGTCGCTCACAGCCTGAAGAGTCGCGGCCTGAACCCCGCTGGCAAGGGCGACGGCGTCGCATTCCAGCTCGATGGCCCGGGCGTCGGCGCGGCTCAGGTTGCTGCCCGAGGCGAGGCCGGCAGGACCGGCATTGTTTTTCGTGTCCTCGCTGATCACGAAGAGCATGTTCCGGCCGGCCTTCCGGATTTCACCGATGAGCGAATCCTTGACGCCCTGCACAACGCTGACGCAGATGATGACCACCGAAACCCCCATGATCATGCCGATCATCGTCAGAAAACTGCGAAGCCGATGCCGCCACAGTTCCCGAAGCCCCATCTTGAAACACTCGATCCACAGCGCAAACATGCTCAGGCCTCCGCCAGCGTAAGGGCCCGCACATCGGGCACCTCGGGCCCGCCATGACGCGGTGTCGGCTGATCCGCAATGATGTGACCGTCGCGGAGCACGATGACCCGCTCCGTAAACGAGGCAACGCCCGGATCGTGGGTGACGAGGATGATGGTGAGTTTCTCGACCTCGTGAAGCTGTGCAAGGATCTTCATAATCTCGCCGCTGGTGTGAGAGTCGAGATTCCCCGTGGGCTCGTCGGCAAGCAGAACGCGCGGATCATTGACGAGCGATCGAGCAATGGCCACGCGTTGCTGCTGTCCACCGGAAAGCTGGGACGGCAGATGGTTGGCACGATCGGCAAGGCTGACCCGTTCAAGCGCCTGCATGGCCGCACGGCGCCGCTGCCTGGCCGGTACCCCGGCATAGACCATCGGCAGCTCGACGTTCTCCAGGGCCGTGCTTCGCGTGAGCAGGTTGAAGTTCTGAAAGATGAAGCCGATATACTCGTTCCGCAGGGCGGCCAGTTCGTCGCGCCCGAGTCGGCTGGTCAATTGTCCCGCCAATTGAAACGATCCGCGCGTGGGCACGTCCAATGCGCCGAGAATATTGAGAAGCGTCGATTTTCCCGAGCCGCTGGCCCCCATGATCGCGACATACTGGCCCTCGGGAACATCGACATCCAGCCCGCGCAGCGCGTGGACGGCATTCTCGCCCGAGTCATAAATCTTGTGCAGATCACGCAGGGCGACCATCACTCGGGCGTTTGGATCTTCCAGCGTGGATACGAGGGTTGATGAAGTTTCGGTGTCGATCGTGTCTGCCATGCGCCTGGAGGGTGTCAAATACTCCGATTGTCGGGGTTGGCCAGCTTCAACGCCTCCTTGAAGCTGAAGCCCGATGCGGATGTGTCGATGAATTTTTTCACGAACGTGTCGCCGGGCTTCGCCCCCTCGAGCACTTCAGTGAAAATGTTGTCCGTGATGCCAACCCACAAGGGCGTGCCTTGCCAGGTTTGGGAGGCCTCGTCAAATCGCCAGGCAGCGGCCCGCTCGCAATAGTCAGCCTTACCGCCATCGGCCGCGAGCGGCTCCGGCGGCCACGTCAGACCGGCGAGAATCTCCCGCCGCTGCTCCAATGTCAACGGCGGCTTGAAACGCAGGGCGGCATTGGGCATCCGAACGGCGTCCGCCCGGTGCACACAATCGATCTCGACATTGACCGTCATGCCCGGGAGGAGCGTCCGCCGCGCGTCGTTGTCTACTTCGAGGATCACGGTATAGGTTGTCACCCCCTGGACGACTTCCGGCTGATTGCGCTTGTGAAGAATCTTGCCCTCGAACCGCGTACGCTGCCTGCCCTCGACCGTGAACCGGGCGTTTTGACCAATATCGATGTGGACGATGTCCGACTCGCTCACCTTGGCCTTGACGCGCATGCGATCCAGGCTCGGCGCGATCAGAAAGAGCGTCGGCGTCTGAAGCGCGGCAATGACCGTCGTGCCGGCGTCCATGTAGCGCTTCAAGACGATCCCATCCATCGGCGATCGGATGATGCACCGTTCGACGCGCGTCCTCGTCGTACCAAACTGGGCCTGCGCGAGCTTCTCGGCGGCGATGGCCTGTTCGACGGCCTGCTCCGCCCGTCGCACAAGGAAGTCCTCGTTGTTTTTCGCCTGTTCGTAGGTCGCCTGGGCGACTTCGACCGCGGCCTTGGCGGCCTGGTACTGGCTGCGCATCGCGATCCATTCCACTTCGGTGGCATTCTTTTCCTGGTAGAGCGTGTCCATGCGTTTCCAGTTGAACTCAGCTTGGGACAGGGATGCCTCGGCCTCGTGCAAGCGTCCAAGCGCCTGCGTCGTGATAACGGGCAGGTTCGCCTTCTGCTCCATAAGGACGACCCGGGCATCGGCCACAAGACTTTTCGTTCGATTCAGTTCGGCCACGGACATTTCATGATCCGCATTGGCCAGTTCCGGGTCGATCCGACAGATGATCTGATCCTTGTGGACCGGTTCGTCGTCGTCGACAAGGTTTTCAATGATCCGCCCGGTCGTTTCGCACCCGACCATGACGGTACTGAGCGGCTCCACGGTCCCCAGTGTTTCCACCATCATCGTCAGGCCGCCGCTGTCAACGACCGCCATTGTGATTTCGTGGGAGGACTCATCCTGTCCGAGCAGGGCCCATCCGCCCAACAGCCCGAGGGGCACCACGATCAGTACCCCGGTTTTCCATGTTCGCATGGGTTATCCTATCCGTACGCACACTGTTTCGAGACGCCGACAGTGTAATTCAACGGACAAGGGCTGCCAACTTTTCCGATTGACCGGGACCGATTCCTTCTTGAGAATCGAAGGGTTCTGAATAGAGTTTCTGGATCGGTTTTTGAGGATAGGGGATTCGGTGGCGGATTTCGTAACGGGTTACAACATCATCCGAAAGCTCGGCGACGGGGCACGCTCGGAGGTCTATCGGGTCGTCCGACCGGATACCGGGGAGGTCTTCTCCCTCAAACGCGTCACCCGCGAGGACCACGAGGACACCCGCTTCCTCGATCAGGTCATCCGCGAACACGAGATCGCCGGCCGGTTTGAGCATGAGAATCTGCGAAAATCATTCGAACTCAGGCGGATCAAAAAGTTATTCCGGCTGGTGGAAGTGCACGTATTGATGGAATTCGTCGACGGCGTCAGCCTCGACAAGTGCCGGCCGGATCGAATCGACAAGGCGGTCGATCTGCTGGGAAAGGTGGCCCAGGGGTTGGACCACATGCACGCGCGAGGCTTCCTGCACACCGACATCAAGCCCAGCAACATCCTGGTCACGTTCGACGGGGCGATCAAGATCATAGATTTCGGCCAGTCCTGCGAGATCGGGTTCAGGAAACCGCGAATCCAGGGAACGCCCGATTATATCGCGCCAGAGCAGGTCGAGCGTCACAGCCTGAGCCGTCAGACCGATGTCTTCAACCTGGGCGCGACCCTGTATTGGGCGCTGACGGGCAAGACCTATCCGACCGTGATCGGCAAACATGGCAAGCGGCGCGAAGTCGATCACCGGGTGCTCCCGCCCGCGCCGTCGGAGCTGGATCCGAGAGTCCCGGAGACGCTGTCGAATCTGGCAATGGAATGTTGCCGATATGAACGCACCCTGCGTCCGAAGGATATGGCCGAGGTCGTCGAACGATTGAAGACCATCCACTTGCGGATGAGTTCAACCACGCAACCCGACACAAAAAAGAATCCCGGGGGGAAACACTGATGGATTCACCCGAAAACCGAACCTATGACGCCAACACGGCGATCGAGACGTTCCAAGAAGCCGCACGCCTGAACAACGCCGAGTCGTGCAGGTGCGGATGCACTCTGCGGCTTCCGGGTTATGGACAATGCGTCATGACGGGCGATCTCCACGGTCACGTGAAAAATCTGGAGAAGCTCCAGAAGTACGCCATGCTGGACCGTGCCCACTCCCGGCACGTGGTGCTGCACGAGATGATCCATGAAGACTTGAAAGCCCCCGGAGACGTGGACGGCTCCCACGAACTCCTGCTCCGAGCCGCGGAATACAAGTGCGAATTCCCCGAGCAGGTGCACTTCCTTCAGTCGAACCACGAGTTGGCCCAGCTCACCGGCTACATGATCGCCAAGAACGGCCGACTGGTAATACAGGACTACAACGACGCCGTCGCCCTCGCCTACGGATCGGATCAGGCGGACTCCGTTCTCTCGGCAATGAACGACTTCATCGCCTCCTTCCCCGCCGCCATCCGGACCGAAAACCGAATCTGGCTCTCCCATTCACTGCCGAACGTGGATG
>JBHHUV010000164.1:0-6418 GCA_046754005.1 Phycisphaerae bacterium
GCAGAGGATTGGAGATCGTTCTGGCGACATCCACACTCGGGGCCGAAATGCGCATCCAGGAGGCCTTCAACACCAACGGAACCACATCCTCCTTCGTCGTGACCAGCGGCGGCGCCCGCTTCCAGCTTGGACCCGGCGTCGACACAAACCAGCAGGTCAACATCGGTGTCCAGTCGGTCGCCTCGACCCGGCTGGGGAATGACACGCTCGGCTTCCTCGAGGAGGTCAAACAGGGCGGCCAGTTCTCGCTCGTGAATGGAGAGTTCGCTCGAGGCGCCGACATCGTCAAGGAGGCGATCGATCAGATCTCCATTCTGCGTGGTCGGCTCGGCTCCTTCGAGAAGAACACGCTCGATACAAACGTCAATCAACTCAGGATCACGCTGGAAAACTTGACCGCAGCCGAATCGAGCATCCGTGATCTCGACTTCGCCCAGGAAACCAGCAGCCTGACGAGAAATCAGATCCTCGTCAGCGCCGGCACCAGCGTCCTCGCGATTGCCAACCAGACCCCGCAGACGGTCCTCTCGCTCTTGCAGTAAGAGCGCGTCATAATACCCGGGTAGCATCGGCGTCCCGCCGGCCTTCTTTGGAGGGTGGCACTGTCAAGGCACGATCCGTCCGGACCTTTTCAGCCCTGAAAGGGCGACGGAACAAAGCCCAGGGCGCTAGCCCTGGGTTGTCGACACACACGCGAACCGAGCCCTGTAAGGGCGCCGGAAATCTCGCAACTCGCAACTCGTAACTATTCTATTCTTGCCTTCCCATCTTCCCTTCGCCAAGATACGCCCCGGTATGAGATCGGCGCCTCGGCATCCCGGCGGGTTTCGATCAATCACCTTGAAAACGGACCCCCGAATGTCTGATCAGGCCGCACCTATACATCCTCTTGCCACCAGTTCGATGTCCGGCTCGATCTTCCGAAACCGAAACTTCATCCTCCTCTGGTGCGCCTACACCACCAGCGCCCTCGGCGATCATCTCTCCGAGATGGCCTTCCTGTTCATGCAGGACGCCCTCGACCGACCCGACTCGACCAGCATAAACGCCATCATGCTCTTTATGTTCATGGCCCCCTACGTCGCGCTCGGACCCATCATGGGTTGGTTGGCCGACCGGCTGCCGCGCAAGTGGATCATGATTACGGCCGACCTCGTCCGGGCACTCTTCATGTTCTCTCTCATGGCGGGTTTCGGGCTTCTGTTCACCGCCTTCGCCGGCGCCGACTGGTCGGACCGGCTAGCCGCAACAGGAAAATATCCGAGTCTGAACCGATGGCTCTATGCCCTGCCGCTCCTGATGACCGGCATCTTCGCCGCGATGTTTTCCCCCTCGCGGGCCGCCATGCTCCCGACGCTCATTCGCACGGACCAGTTCGTTCGCGGCAACGGGCTGATGAATGCCATGGGGCCCATCGCCTCGATCGCCTCCGTCCTCCTCGGCGCCTGGCTCGTCAAACGGTTCGGCCCGGCCACGAACTTCCGACTCGACGCCCTCACATTCCTCGCCAGCGCCACGATTATTCTCTTTATCGTTCCCCCGCCTCGACCGGCAGTCATCCCCAATCAACAACGCGGCAACAAGAGCCTCATTCTCGGCCTTCGCTATTGCCGCCGCCACCATCGCGTCGTCGAACTGATCTCCGTCATCGTTCTCTTCTGGACCGCAGCCGGTGCGGTGCGGAGTGTCATCCCCGCCCTTGTCAGCCGCGCCGGCGGCGAATTCGCCGACATCGCCAACTACAACGCCTCGCTCGCCATCGGAATGCTTCTCGGGGCGATGCTCCTGGCCATGCTGGGCGACGTGCTCAAGAGCGAGATCGCCATCTCCTGGTCCCTCCTCGGCGCCGGTCTCTCCATCCTTACGCTGGCAATCGTCTGGATCGCCGGGCTGGGCAACGCCGGTGCCCTCCCCGCCATGTTTCTCACCGGCATGTTTGGTTCCTGTGTGCTCGTGAGCGCCAACGCACTCCTGCAAAAAGTCGTTCCCAACTTCTTTCGTGGTCGTGTCTTCGGCGTTCGCGATGTCACCAGCATGTCCGGTCTCCTGCTGGCAACGGGTTTGTTGGGTATTCCCAATTGGAGCAACCTCGATCGATTCGTTCCACTCATCCTCGTGTTGGTTGCCGTGATGCTGTTGACAGGCGGCACGATCGCGACGGTGGTTCGCCTTCGGCGCGGTCGCTTCGGCCCGATGCTCACCTTCTGGAAGAACTTCAGTGATTTCTATTGCCGGTTCTGGTTTCGTACTCGACGTGACGGGTCGTGTACGATTCCCGCCGTCGGGCCGGCGATCGTCGCCGCCAACCACAACTCCACGCTCGATCCCTTCGTCCTTGTGTCCGCTTCGCCCAACCGTGTGATGGGTTACATGATCGCGAAGGAATACACCCGTATTCCCGTGCTGCGGAGTATTGTCCGGTCCATTGAGTGCATACCCGTCAACCGCAGCGGCGTGGATACTGCCTCGGTCAAGGCCGCGCTACGCTATCTCAAGGCGGGAAAATTGCTGGGGATCTTTCCGCAGGGTCGGGTTCAGGATCCTGCGGAGCCGGTCGAGGTTCGGGAGGGAATCGGGATGCTGGCGCTGCGCAGCGGCGCGCCGGTCATTCCCGCCTACATTTCCGGGATTCAATACAGCGACGCCGTTTTTTCACCCTTCATTCGAAGACATCGGGCTGTTGTTCGGTATGGAAAACCGGTTGATCTGTCGCGCTGGATCGGGCGAGAAAAGGATCGCAAGGCCTACCGCGAAGTCGCCGAGCACATTGTGGAATGCATTCTGACGCTGAAGCCGGAGGGGGAGTGAGAAACGACTCACCGCGGAGGTCGCAGAGGACCGCGGTGATGAAATAGACAAATAGAATCAACAGGAAACGGGCGCCCCATCCCCTAAGCCTGCCTTCCGCCGCAACCAAACAGAACCCTGACAAGATGCGCGCAAAACGTATAGAAGTCTCGGAATGAGAGTCTAAGGATTGCAGATTTAATATCTTTCCTGTTTCAAAGGGCTCTTGGGCGGCCGTGGTGGCTTCAAGATCCCGACCGCCGGGAAGTTATTCCGTCGCTGATCCTAAGGGGCGCGTGCCTCATCCCCCAAGGGGCGCGTGCCTCATCCCCCAGGGGGCGCGTGCCTCATCCCCTCCGACTAGTCGGGACGTCCTCAGCCCTGAAAGGGCGCCAGAACAAAGCCCAGGGTGAAACCCTGGGTACACGATCCCCTCCCCGTGTGCAAGCCCTGAAGGGGCGACAGGAGGCATGGGTCTTAATCCATTTCTGTCGCCCTTACAAGGCTCTTCATATCAGTAAACCAAGACTCAGGGTTTCACCCTGGGCTTTGACCTGTGGCCCCTTCAGGGCCAATGCCGGGGAAGGATTCTACTGGGGTCTTGATTGCGTTTCGGACTTGTTGTGTGATGTCGTTGAGTTCCTTGTCGGTGAGTGCCGTGGCATAGGGCTCCGCCGTATCTCGGGCGATGGTGTAGATCTGGACTGCTTTGATGCGGCCTCCGGCGCCGGTGATGTCGTTGAGGCGATCGGTGAAGGCTTGGATTTCTTCCTCGGGTGGGGGTTTTCCGTGGACGCGCATCCACAGCGACTGGATGACGACGGGCCGAACTCGCGCGGCATCGAGGATGTTTTTCAGGACGTGATCGAGCGGGTGGTTGGGGCGGTTGACACGTTGGTAGTAGGCCTCGGTGCCCGCGTCGAGCTTGGCCCAGATTTCGCCATTGTTGGCGTCCATGATTTTGAGACCGTGCTGGATGTGGGGCTTGGTTAGATAGCAGGCGTCGGTGATGAGGACGAGCTTGGTGTCGATGAGGCTGCGTGCTTGGCGGGCGTCGGCGGCGATTTGGACGGCGGTGTCGAAGTGGGGGTAGGTGGTCGGCTCGCCGTCGCCGCTGAAGGCGATGTCGCGGACGATGCGTTGATCTTCGGGCAGGCAATCGAACGGGGCCTCGGCGAAGAGCGATTTGTCGGTGGCGGCGTTGAGGAGATCGTATAGCTCATCTTTGAGACGATCGAGATTGACCTTTCGCACGGCGGGGGGCGTGGTGCGGTCGACCTGGCAGTAGATGCAGTCGAAGTTGCAGGCGGTGTCGGGGTTCAGGTTGATGCCGATGGAGAGACCGCCGCTGCGGCGGGAGACGACCGGGTAGCAGTAGGCGTTGTCGCGCCAGTGGCGATCATGTTGGCGGTGGGCCTGTTGGAGGGGGGTGTCGTTCATGGTTGAATTTTAGCTGAAACGTCGAAACGTCAAAACGTCGAAACGTCGAAATAAAAACAGAAACAAGAAAAGTGGGGTTGGGGAGTGTTTGGCGTGGGGCATGCTTACGCGTTCCGATACGGCTGGGATGTGTCAGCATGGCATCCGGCGGATTGTACCGCCCTTACAGGGCTTTGTGTGTGTGGGGTTGCTGACCCCCAGGGCGGCGCTTCGCTTTGCCCTGGGCTGACATGTTGCGGCCCCTACGGGGCGAAAAAAAAGGCGTGTGATTCTGCTTTGGAGCGGGATCAACAGATGGGTCTGATGACCCATCCTACGCGGCTTCGGCACTGCTTGAAGCAGTGGCACACTCGTGCGATTAATGTTCATTCCAACCTTGGTGATGGAATATGAACAGTGAGAAACGTGTTTCATGGTCGATGGGGTCTATTTCTGACGGGTATCCCGGTGGCTGGTATATTGAAGTTTGGCATCTGGATTGCGATAACTTGTTAATAAATCGCGAAGTCGCCGATGAATGCTGAGAGACCCTCTGCCTGATTTCGGTTGATTCTCCGGAAGATTGAGGCTAGAGTCTCGACGCAAGGAAGCATCTGACGCACATGAATACCCGATCGTCCCAGTCCGCAGTTCCTAACCGACGTCATCACAAGTCGTTATGGCGCATGCTGTGGGTGCTGGCGTTTCTGCTTCACGTTCCGGCGACGATCCGGATATTCTCTGTCGCCTTCGGCGCGGAGTCCGGCGGCTCCGGTTGGTCGTCTGTCCTGTTCATTTCCGTTACGAATCTTTTCTTTATCCTTGAGATAATTTTCGCATGGTCGCTGCATCTTTTCCGCAGTCGTCGCAGCGTGGTGGCCTTTCTCGTCATTATCGCCCTTTTGCATGTTGGGGTGATTGACCGAGCATTTCCTGATCTGGCCCGGGAGCAGGAGATTCATCTGTGGATCGCTCTGTCGGCCGGTGCCGTGGTGATCTGGCGAATGTCGATTTTGCTGATCGCCCGTTTGCGATTTGCGGAGACGTCGTGTTCGGCCCTGTCACGCGGGTCCGAACGCTTCCGTCGCGCTCTTCTATTTGAACCCAACCCCATTCTGCCCCGGCCCGATCGTGGCTGGCTCAGCGCACCCCTTCGGGCGCCGCCCGTCCTTTCCGTTTAACACCTCGTTTCTAACAACCTGTGGATCCTCCCCTCCCGTGGGGATGGGCGTTCGTGTTACGCGAGATCGTTGCCCATTGCGACGATCAATAAGCCCGTTGAAACGGGCTCAGACACATGGAGGCGACCGTCTTCACCGGCCCTGAAGGGACCGGCCTGAAGCCCGCCTTCGGTGGGAAAGGCCGCTGAAGCGGCCTGATGTGATTTCCATGTTGTCGGGACTCGCTCAACACAGGCGAAATCGGTTCCGTCTCCCATTCCCAAAGGGGATGGGGCGCCCGAGCACAGTTGAAACCAGGAAGAAACGACCGGTGGGACGCCGATGCTCCCAAGCTGTCAACACGAATGGGATGGATCCCTTGTTTGTATCGCCCCTTCAGGGCTCGGCGTTTCTGATCACGATCACCCGGGGCGGCGCTTCGCTCTGCCCTGGGCTGATCCGTTGCGGCCCCTTCGGGGCGAGGCGGCAAAAAGACACGGAAAGGTTTTAGGTATGCGTATTATATTACTGGTCCTTGCCTGGATGGCGGTCTTGGTGGCGGCGCCGCTCAATGCCGCGCCCTTTGATCTGCTGACCGGCGTGGATGTCGGTTTGTGGCCGGGGGTGGATCGGACGGTGCCCCTCAATTCCGTCAATGGGATCGTGCCGGGCACGTTTCGTGACGGCGATCGGTTGGCCGGGACGTCGGATGTCGGATCGGTCGTGCAATACATGGGTTTGGCGACTCCGCTGTTCGATCCGAACCACGTGGGTTCGCTCTCGTTTTTGTTTCGCCGGGGGAGCGTTCCCCTGTTTGGTCCTCAGCTTCCCTTTCTGGGTGTGGACTTTCTGGGCGGCCCTTTGCTCGATCTGGATGGGGATCTGAACAACGGGGTGCGCAGCCTGGTTCCCGTCGATCTCGGCGGCGGCCTTTTTGCTACTCCCGTCGAGATACCGGGATCGTCCAGCCATATCGATCTGTCGTTCGACTTTTCTCTCGGCGATGCGGTCCTCAAGCTCGTGGGCCTCGACGTTCAGCCCCTCCAGTTCCT
>JBHHUV010000165.1:0-6394 GCA_046754005.1 Phycisphaerae bacterium
GATCGTTCGGTCATCACCGATCTTCCGGATAAAACAGAAACGACACGGTATTGCAATCTGACGAAGAAGCAGATCGGGCTGTACGAAAAGACTGTACAGTGGATGCGATCGGCCTTGGAGAATGCCGACGGCATGGCGCGTCGTGGGTTGGTGCTCCAGACGCTGATGCGACTGAAACAGGTCTGCAACCATCCCAGCCAGCTTTCCGGCGACGGTGACTACAGTCCCCGTGACAGCGGCAAGTTCCTCCGCCTCGGTGAGATTTGTGAAGAACTGGCGCAACGCCAGCAGAAGGCGTTGATCTTCACGCAGTTCCGTGAGATCATTGACGCTTTGGCGGACCACTTGGCCACGGTCTTCGGCCGGGAGGGGCTGGTGTTGCATGGTGGAACGAGTGTCAAGAAACGCAAGGGCCTGGTCGAGCAGTTTCAGGACGACGACGGACCGCCGTTCTTCATTCTGTCGCTCAAGGCCGGCGGGACGGGCCTGAATTTGACGGCGGCCTCGCATGTGATCCACTTCGACCGCTGGTGGAATCCGGCCGTGGAAAACCAGGCCACCGACCGCGCGTTCCGCATCGGCCAGAAAAGCAACGTGCTGGTGCATAAGTTCGTCACCCGTGGTACAATCGAGGAACGGATCGATGCGATGATCGCGGAGAAACGACAGATGGCCGAGGAGATCCTGGCCACCGATGGCGAGGTCAACTTGACGGAGTTGCCTGACGATGAGCTGTTGCAACTCGTCCGCCTGGACGTGACGCGCGCGACAATATAAAGGAGTACGTAGCATGGCATGGATGCAGTGGGCGCCATACGTTCCCGTGGCCCAGCGACGTGCAAATGCCCTGCGCGAAATGGCTATACTCCGCAAGAAGGGCAAAAACATTCAGCCGGTCCAGATCGAGGGGCGAAAGATCGCACAAAGTTTCTGGGGCAAGGGGTGGTGCGATCACCTGGAATCGTTCTCCGATTTCGAAAACCGCCTGCCGCGGGGGCGTACGTATGTACGCAACGGCTCGGTTTGCCACCTGGACGTCCAGCCCGGGCGCATCGAGGCCATCGTCAGCGGTTCCGAACTGTACAACATCCGTATCGATATCAAGAAGCTGAAACCGGCCGTATGGAAGACTGTCAAGAAGAATTGTTCCGGGCGGATCGGTTCCATGTTGGAGTTGCTTCAGGGCCGGCTGTCCGACCAGGTGATGACCGTCGTGACCGACCGCAGGCAGGGCTTGTTTCCTCAACCGCGTGAGATCAAACTGAGTTGCGACTGCCCCGACTGGGCGGTGATGTGCAAGCACGTCGCCGCCGTTCTCTACGGCATCGGCAGTCGGCTCGACAGCCGGCCTGACCTGCTGTTCATTCTTCGCGGTGTCGATGCGCAGGAGTTGATCTCCACCGAAATAGCCGTCCCCGCAGGCGTCGCGAGCAGCGACGCCCTCGCCGACGATCAACTCGGCGAGATCTTCGGCATTGATCTCGATGTGACGGGCGACGGGCAATCGGTTCCGAAGGCCAAGTCAAAGAAACCGCGCCGCGCGAAAGGTCGAGTCACCCCAGCCAGGGCAAACAAGAAACGCCGCGGCGCGGCACGGAACAAGTCCGCGCCGCCGGTCGTCCTCTCCGCGATCTCCAGGAATGCAAAACGTAAGCGCGCCGCCCGAGGGAAAGGAGCCCGGATCGCAAGCAACAGCCGAAAGCAGGTCCGGAGTTCCAACGAGGCTGCACCGAGAATTCGACCGACCGGCAAGTCCGTGGCCCGGCTCCGCAGGCGTCTGGGAATCTCGGCGGCCGAATTCGCACGCCGGTTGGGCGTTTCCGCAACAAGTGTGTATCGCTGGGAGGCAACGACGGGCCGACTCAAACTACAGGCACGTCCCCTTGCGGCACTTGCGCAACTGCAACAGCAAGCTCGATGAATAAAGTTCGGGTGCATGCCACGGTACGGAGGCGGGAGGGGCGCGCCAAGGGCAACGTGCTCGATTCGCTCGATCAGAAGATTGAAGTCCTGGTTCAACGGCTTGATGCCGGATTTCAAAACCGAGACTGCATCCTTCTGCTCACAGCGGAATCGGGAGGTGATGCCGTCGTACCTCGACAGGTCAAGATCGATGATCCGGTAGGTGCCCGAAGGCGATTCGTCCTTGTCTGCCGGCGGCACCGGGTCGACATCTTCATGCTCAGCCATTGAAAGACAACATGACGTATTCCGCAGCGTCCAGTCAATTTCGACCGCGGCGTTCGCCAGGAACTACGACAATTCCGAATACAAACAACCACCGGGTGTCGCCAAGAGGACGACACCCGGTGCCTAAACCTGTTGACTGCTTTCACGACTTCATGTGTCGCATCGTATCACCGTACGAGAACTCTTTTGCCGCGCGCCCTTCGCGGTATATTACGTCGCTTCGTTCGAACAAGCACGACTATCGACATGATCCCGACTGGCAGACAAACACCTCCACCGCAAGCTCCCTCACCGCAAGTACAAAACTGAGGTTCTACGATGAATACGGCGGTCACCTTGATCGGTTCCATCGGAGTTGTGATGGCCATCGGGTTGTCCGAACCTGAGAGGTGGTTCTCCCAGTGATCGAATTGCCAGCCCTGATCGGGAATCGCCCTGATCTGAACGACCTCATGAACCTTATAGGCCGCTTGCTTTGGAGTTGGGATGATCTGTCCGTTACCGATTACATCAAATTCGATTAATCCCAGTGGCTCGACATTGCCTCGAATCTCAATCCGATCATCGGGAATCGTGCCGGTACCCAAGCCGGCTACGCCATCATAGGAAGGCCTCATCTTGACTCTAGGGCCCTCAGGTAATGCCATGAGGGCGGTGGCCTGCACTGTCGCGACGTGTTTCCATGTTCCAACGGCTACACCCGGCTTCATAGTCGCCCCGCCCAAGCGATTGATCTGGCTATTGTCAGGCGCGCCGCCCGCGAACTGGGAGTACGTCGGGCCATGATCGATGCCGTCGATCGACAATTCCCTTGGGTTGACTTTCAGATCCGCATAAACCGCCGTAAGGCCGGCACTATCTGCAAGGTCATCCCGCACCCACAGTTCCATGTTGACCGCTTCTCCCGGAAGAAAGCCCTTCTCGGCAACAGCAGGCAGGTCGTCGCCTGATGAACTTCCCACCATACGCAGCTCAAGTTTGACGGTTCCGGATTGGGTGAGATCTGACTCCGGGTGATCATCAGATCCATCGACGACGATCTCACCGTCTTGAGCCTGGAGTGGCGACCCAAAACCGCAACGACGGCATGGTGGCAACTCTTCCTCGACGAGGTCAGAGCAACTCCGCAACCATGCCGCGGCAAACCAGCCCAAGTCGCCTGCTGCCACCAGACCGCTGCAATCGAAATCGCAGTCGGGATCAAATTCCGGGTCCTCAATACTGGTCATCCAAGTCGGTGCGAAGATGGCCAAGTCTCCACTATTGACTTCGCCACTGCCATCCTTGTCGTAGATACAGTCGAGTACGATTTCGACTCCCGTACCACAGAGGGAAACCTCCGGAGGTGGGATGGCGCCTCGCGAGATTGTCACGAATGATGGCAAGGGAGTCAGCTTGGCTGAATACAACGCCATGCTCCTTGCAGCAGTAAAGGCCCAGCAAGCGACAATTGAGAAAAACCGCGAGGAAATCGAACAACTCAAGAAGATAGCCTTCGCGTTGCATGAGCGATTCGAGTTGCTTGATGCTGACACACGGGAATCTTCTACAAGAGCCGTACGGGAGGGAGATAGTAATGCTAAGTAAACGGTTGGATCCAAATTCCAAGATGCTTCTCGCCACAGTCTTATTCTCAGCGAGCGGCGTCTTTGCACAGACTCCGTTGTCCTCGTCTCTGACCTACCAAGGACGGTTGTCGTTGGATGGCAGTTCGGTCAATGAGACGGCTGACTTCCAATTCTCCCTTTGGGATGCCGCGACGAATGGGAGTGCTGTCGGTTCGGTCATCACGGTCGAGGACTATCTTGTCGTGGATGGTCTCTTCACCGTCGAACTCGACTTTGGAGTTATGGCTCTCAACGGCGATGCCCGATGGCTAGAGGTGGCTGTAAGGAGTCCGGCAGGCAGCGGCATATACACGGTGCTTTCCAATCGCCAGTCGGTCACGGCAGCACCGTATGCTTCGTATGCGATTGAGGCTGGGCAGGTTACGGGTGGGATTACGGGGATTGGGACTACCGGCACGTTGCCGAAATTTAGTACTGGTGGAGAGCTAGGCGATTCCGTGGTGACGGAATCAAATGGGAATATCGGCGTGGGCGTGCCAGTCCCTCAAAACAAGCTCGTAGTGGATGGCGTCATTGAGTCTGTGCAGGGAGGTGTTCGCTTCCCCGACGGAACTATTCAGTCTTCATAGATCAGATTCTTAACCGACCATAGGGCAGCGGCGCTAGATCTTGCTTGGGGATTTGGAATCGCCTTTCGACGCCTCGAAATGAAACATGATTCTTATTCGAGCATTCGCTTGGAATTCAATGATACTTGTGCGGCGTTCCCGCACGCGGACACGCTCCGGCCTCAAGGGCCTACGAGGCCGAATCCCGTAATGCCGTCATGCGCTGTGTTGCTGGTAAGCCGCGTCTGGCCCGTGCCGTCACTGTTCATGATGTAGACTTCGGGGTTGCCATCGCGCTCGGAAATGAACGCGATTTGCGTTCCATCCGGGCTAAAGACGGGCCGCGAGTCATCTGCCGCGTTGTTCGTGACGTTGATCTGGCCCGATCCATCGATGTTGACGACGTGAATCTCATCATTGCCATCGCGATTGGACACGAACGCTACGTTGGTCCCGTCTGGACTGAATGTCGGCTGTTTGTTGTTGGCGTCGTTGTTCGACAGGTTGATCAGGTTGGATCCGTCCATGTCCATCACGTACATGTCGCTGTTTCCGTCACGGTTGGAGCTGAACATGATCTTGGCGCCGTCCGGGCTGAATTGCGGATTGAAGTCATTCCCCGCGTTGTTCGTGAGGTTTGTCGGATCGGAGCCGTCTGCGTTCATGATGTATATCTCCGAATTGACGTCACGCCGTGATCGAAACGCGATCTTCGTCCCTTCGCGATTGAAACTCGGCGCATCGTCGATTTCAGCGTCGTTGGTCAAATTCGTCTCATCCGAACCATCGGCGTTCATGATGTAGATCTCGCAATTGCCATCGCGGTCGCTGACGAACGCAATCTTCGTTCCGTCCCCGTTGATCGTCGGACTATATTCCTCAGTCGGATGCTCTGTGAGCTGCGTCTTTTCCGTTCCGTCAGCATTCATCGAATAAAGATCGCATTCAAACGAGTAACCGATTGTCGCGGATCCGGGACCGAAACCCGTAGCACCATTTCCCGCAGGGTCATCGGTGAGTTGATCGACGGACGTACCATCTGCGTTCATCGTGTAGACTTCGGTCTTGCCGGTCCGGTTTGATGTGAAGAGGATTTTCGGAGTCTCGCAAGCGTCCCCGACGCCATCGGCGTCCAGGTCGGCCTGACCAGCGTTCGCAACCGAATCGCAGTTGTCGCATGCGTTGCCAAGACCGTCGCCATCGTCGTCCGCCTGATCCGTATTCGAATCATCGACGCAGTTGTCACAAGCGTCGCCGACAAGGTCGCCGTCGCTGTCAGCTTGGTCTTCGTTTCCGTTTGCTGGGCAGTTGTCGCATGCGTCGCCGAGGTTGTCGCCGTCTGCGTCCGCCTGGTCGGAATTCATCGTCATCGGACAGTTGTCGGCGTCATCAAAGACTCCGTCCATGTCCATGTCGCAGCCGATTGCGAACAGCGTAAACAAGACCAGAAATGTGCATGAAAGCTGTATCCGAGAAATCATCGGTAAACCCTTCAAATTCGTCCCAATGGCCCATTTCGAAAAAAAACCTGGACCGCTCATTCTCATAGACGCAAGCTCGCTCGAAAACCCTTGGATTTTTTTTTGTAGGGGCGCCCAAGAATCGGTTTTGCCGGATTGAACCTCGTGACCGATAGCACCTTGGCTAAGCTCAAGTACGCGCGATTGAAACCCCAACGCAATCCACTTGGGCAAACCGACATTTCCCATTTGCAGCCCTTCAAGTCGCGATTCTATCTCAACGACGGACTCGATTCCATCGAAACCATCTTCCGTCGCCACTATTCGCACCCATTTGCTCGCGGTATGGTGGCAATCCCGCCTCTGATGCTTTCATGACGACCATTTCGTCCCGTTTCCGCGCAGCGACGACCGCGAACCATCGGCGGTTGCCTGTGAGTGTGATGAGGGAGTACGACGACGGGCAGCTTGGGGCTGCCCCGCCCGTCTGTGACTAACGTCGGGAAGGGTATCAGGGCAACGGTGGGAACCGACCCGAGCGCCGACCCAGGGGCCAAGACCGAAGGGC
>JBHHUV010000166.1:0-6387 GCA_046754005.1 Phycisphaerae bacterium
AGCGAAGTGGTTCCCATCGACGTCCGGCTGGGCGACGACTTCGACGTCATGATCATCACAGGCCCCAACACGGGCGGAAAAACAGCCACACTCAAGACGGTCGGTCTGCTGGCCCTCATGGCCCAGTCGGGCCTCCCGATCCCCGCGGCCATAGGTTCCACCCTCCCCGTTTTCCAGGGCATCTGGATCGACGTCGGCGACGAGCAAAGCCTCGAACAGTCGCTCAGCACCTTCAGCGCCCACCTGGCGCGCATCCTGGACATCGTTCAACGCGCCAGAAAATCGACCCTCGTACTCCTGGACGAAATGGGCGCGGGGACCGATCCGGACGAAGGCGCCGCCATCGGCCGGGCGATCATCGAACACCTCCTCTCCACACGCTGCCTCGCCATGGTGACCACCCACCTCGGAGCCTTGAAGACGCTGGGATTCGAATCCGGCCGAGCCGACAACGCCTCGGTTCAATTCGACGCCAAAACGCTGAGACCCACCTACAAGCTGCTCATCGGCGAGCCGGGCAACAGCAACGCCATCGCCATCGCCTCACGACTGGGAATGCCCAAAAAAATGGTTTCCTCTGCCCACCGGCATCTCGCAGGCCGTCATCGAGCACTCAAAAGGGCCATCGCGGGCACGCTCACCTCCCGGCGCCGGGCCGAGCGCGCAAGACGCGATGCCGAACAGGCCCGCCGAGAGGCCGCCCGCGAAACTCTCGCAGCCCTCGATCGCGCCAAGGCACTGGAGGCGGAACAAAACGCCTATAAGACATGGGTAAATCGAATCGTCAGCCTGCAACCCGGCGACGCGGTGCGCGTTCGAGGCTTCGATGACACCGGCCGAGTGTTACGCGTGAGGCTCGACAAGCAACGCGCCACCATCAGCATCGGCACAAAGGAAGTCGATGTGCCCCTGTCCGATCTGATAATCACTTCGCAGTGAACCGGCCTGATCATTTCTGCTATAAACAAGGATTCCCTCGTGCTTCCGGATAATCACACCGCTACAAGGCAGCAGGATCACATTCCTCTTTTTTTCGTCCCGAAGGGCCGCAACATGTCAGCCCAGGGCAGAGCGAAGCGGCTGATAAGCCGCGTAGCGCCGCCCTGGGTCAGCAACCCCCACCCACACCCAGCCCTGTAAGGGCGCTACAACCCGTCCGTCTCACTCCAAGATCTTTACGATGAGATATTTGCGCGAGATCAACTGGATGCACGACAAAGGGTTCATGAGAAATCGAATGGATTTTCTCCGCGTGAGAGATGAGCGAGCGATTCGTTGTTGACTCTCATACTCCCTGCCAGGACGGCGAACCGGAGCTCGGAGGATTTTCATGGACACAATCGGAAAATGGCGGCTGGCCTGCCCCCTGATAATTGTATCAATCCTGGGCGTGGTCCGATCAGGATACGGTCAACCGAATAAGTCCAAACTGCCGGATGCGAAACACCGCGACAACGATATCCGGGCGATCGAGTCCCTGCCGGGTTGCTTGGGAGTGAGATCATTCGAGCGCGAGGAGGGCGGGGATGTTTCGTTTATCTGGTTCAAGAATCGAAAGACGGCCAACGCCCTGTTCAAGAGCACCTTCCATCTTGACACGATGGAACAGATCCAGCAAACCACGCGCAAACGAAAACGCAGAAAACTCCTGAAATTTGTTCCCAAAGACACGGGACCGATTCTGATCGTCGTCACCCGCATGTCAGAAGACGAGAAGGGCGACTCCACCCCGGCCCAATACGCGGTGGAACTGTACACCCCGCTGTCGGGGGGGCTGTCTTTCGGTGGTCGATTCGCGCCGAAAGGGATCAAGATTCCGAAGATGCGCCGCTACAAAAACTCGAAAAAGAAAACCAATCGCGGTGCCCGCGAAAAGTCGCTTCCCAGGATCTCATCGGAAACGCTCCAACGTGGCCGGAAAGCCTATCAGACTGGGATGTGCGCCAAATGTCATCGAAACAATGCGACCGGCGGGCCGCGGGCCCCCAACCTCACGGATAATACCTGGCTGCATTGCGACGGGAGTATCGAGGGTATTCGAAAGGTGCTGGTGACCGGCGTCCCCCGAGAGCGGATGAAGAAACCTGATCGACTCTTCTCGATGAATCCTGCGACGAAACTGATTCCCGATCAGAAGCAAATCGATGCACTGGCCGCATATATTTGGAGTCTTGGCAAACACAAATCGAACCCTCGCGTCATACAGCAAGACGGTTCACCCGAATTCCCATAGCGCATCCCGTGGAATATTGGAAGCGATCGGAAGGCGTCCCCTGCTCCGCGAGAGACCGCGCTCAGCCATTCCCGCCACATGGCGATCGCCTCCCTTGTCCACACAGCCCAACCGACTATCCTGATCACCATGGACTCCTCTTTATTTCCATCACCTCCGGCTGAACATGCCGACAGAAAGGGTTGGCTCAATCAGTGTGCCCAATCGACCCGCGCGCGCTATCGCGCCATCCGCATGCGCGGTGTTCTACTGGCCTGGGTCAGATTTCTCACATTCACAGGCATCCCTGCGGGCGTATATTTTTTCGCCACGCGCGAGTCCACGTGGGGTGTCATCGCGGCGATCGCATCGCTGATTCTCTTTGTTCTGGCGGTCCGGGTTCACACAAATATCCGTAACCAGGCGCTGATGCTCCGTTGGCTCCGAAACATCATCGACGAATCGATTCGCCGCATCGATGGCGAACCAGTGATCACACGCGACGGACGCGAACCGACCGATCAATCGATCTGGATCGCACTGTTCGAACAACTCGACAGCAGCCAACAAGCGTATGAATTCACGCCCCAGGAAACGGGGGATCTGGATATCTTCGGCGAAACACTCAGCCTCTACGGCCTGCTGAATCGCACATCGACACCGGTCGGGACATCCCGGCTCTCGCATGTTCTGACCCATCCCCTGCTGTCGGCGGACGCGATACGAAAGCGCCAGAAGGCGGTTCGCTGGATGGAGCAAAACCCCACTTCGCGCATGCGTGTGATGGCCGCCGCCGCTGGAATGCGATCCATGGGCGAAGCCTGTCGAAAACTCTACGAGACCCTTTGCGATGCCGAGCCCATGCCGTCCCGGGCCGCGATGGGTTGGCTCCGCATCTGGGGCATCGCCGGGCCGATCGCGCTGGTGCTGGGCATCGCGAATCAGGCCGGATGGTTCGCTTTCGATCCAGGCTATCTCCCGCTGGTCGGCATCATCATGATCAACGTCGTCTTGATCCAACTGGTACTGAAGCCGCTCCGCGAACGGATTCGACCCTGGCTCAACCTCGATGAGATCGTGCCCAGGCTGCGGTTCTTCACGGAGACAGCCGTCGAGATACTTCCAAAAAACGGCCTGCTGGGCCAACAGCAAAGTCGATTCAAAGCCGCCCTCGGACACAACTGCCTGCCCGCGCTCCAGCGACGCATCCCACTCCTGTTTCTCGGTCTCTCCGGGCTGATGCACACAATCATCGACGTACTCGTCTTCTGGGACTTGCAGGCCCTGTGGCTCCTGGAAAAATGCACGATCCAACATCGCACGGAATTGATCGACGCCTTCGCAGCCCTCGCGGAATGCGAACTCATCGCCTCCCTGGGATCGTTCGCCTGGGAGCAGCCGAAAACAACCTGGCCGGAATTCACGCCCGATGGCTGGAAACTCGAAATCGACGAGGGACAACATCCGCTGATCCCCCCGACCGAAGCCGTGGCCAACTCCCTTGCACTCGGAGGCGACGTCCGAACCTGGATCATCACCGGCTCCAACATGTCCGGAAAATCCACCTTCCTCAGAATGACCGCGACAAATGTGCTCCTCGCCCAGATCGGTTCAGCAACAACGGCCGCCCGGATCGTACTCTCCCCCCTCGAAATCATGACCGACCTGCGCATCCGCGACGAATTGTCAAAAAAGGAAAGCTATTTCCTGGCAGAAGTTCGGCAGGTTCGACGGATGGTCCGCGCCGCAAAAGCCAACCAATCGGCCCTCATCCTCATCGATGAGCCCTTCCGAGGAACCAACTCGGCCGAACGCGTCGCCGCCGCCAGCGCCGTGATCACCACCCTGATCAACGGCGGCGGTATCCACCTCGTCGCTACCCACGATGCCGCCCTCACCGCGCTTGGCGACTCACCCAACGCCGCAAATTACCACTTCCGAGAGGGATTCACGCATACCCGGCTTGTCTTTGACTACACCCTCCGGCCCGGCCCGGCAGAGAGCCGCAACGCCTTGCGTGTCCTGGAATGCGAGGATTATCCACCCGATCTGGTCAATCATGCCCGAACATTACTGGCCCAACCCAATGCGTCCCCCAACCCGCAAGATCTGGCCTGATTGTCTGAAAACCGGCAATCTGACCCGCCTTTCAGCATCCACCCGCATCACCCGCTTCAACCATCAGGTGGCTGAAATGTGAGGAATGAGTCCCAAAAACTTTGCATAATAGGCCTCAATTCGCTATAGTTTGTCATTTGGGTGAAGGGGATTCCGAACCGCAAATCTTCCTCGAAATCCTCAACCAGAAGAGAACCACAAAGGCCCTCGGAAGGGGTGATAACCTTTTTCCGAGAACAGGTTGACATAGGTTCAGGTCACCACTTGGAGGATTGTGCCGTGACGAAGTTCAAGGCCGGTCTCGAGCCGCTTCGTATCACCGCCCTGACGACCGTGATCCTGGTGTCGTTCGCTGCGCGTGTTTCGGTTCAAGCCGGCACGCCAATGCCATTCGTCGAGGAAGCGGCCGTCAGAGGTGTCGTCTACAACACCGGTACCGTCTTCGGACAATTCGGCGTCAGCGTCGCCTTTGCCGATCTCGATAACGACATGAATCCGGACCTGATCGCCCTGGGGCGAATCGATGGTATCGTGGGGATCTACAAGAACGACGGGAACGGCTTCTTCACCGACCGATCAATCGGAAACGGGATCCCGCTGATCTTGAGCCCGTCCGGTGTCATCGCGGGGGATTACGATGCCGACGGCGATCTGGATCTGTATTTCTCAAACTGGGCAACGGCCGATATGTTGCTGCGCAACGAGGGCGGCTTTCAGTTCACCGACGTCACCGTTTCGGCCGGCCTGGGCGACATCGGAAACGGACAGGGCAGTGCATGGGGAGACTATGACGGTGACGGCTGGATCGACCTTTATCTCGGCAATCGAACCTCGCTCGAACCGGGCGATCCACCATGCCGACTCTACCACAACATGGGCGATGGAACGTTTATAGACGTGGCGCCGGCCCTGGGTGTGGACGACACCCAGCCGACCTATCAAGCCAGCTTCTTCGATTTCGACAAGGACGGCGATGCCGATCTGTATCTCGCCAACGACAAAGGATCCAATAACTGCAACCAGAATACCAACCGTCTATATGAAAACGTCGGAGGCACATTTGTCGAAATAACCGGTCCGTCTGGAACGGCCGCTTGCGTGGATTCGATGAGCACCGCCATCGGCGACTTCGATGGAAATCTCTTCCAGGATCTGTATGTCACCAACACACCCCAGGGCAACGCCCTGATGTTGAACCAGGGCGACGGAACATTTACCCGGGACGAAATCGCGGCCGGCGTCGCCTCCTTCGCGATGGGCTGGGGCTCCGTCTTTTTTGACTGGGACAACAACGGGATGTTGGACTTATTCGTCTGTAATGTACAGGCGCCCAACAGGCTTTACTCAAACTTCGGCACGTTTCCAGTCACCGAAATGGCCACGAGCCTTGGCTTGGATGATGTCGGCTTTACCTTCACTGCCGCGGTCGCCGACATCGACAATGACGGCGACCTGGATCTTGCCTATTCAAATGCCGCCGACCGAGTCAAGCTATGCATCAACCAGGAGGGACAGGTTCGAAGTTGGATTAAGTTCGACGTCATCGGCAGGGGGCAGAATACCTTCGCCATCGGTGCCAATATCGAGGCCCGCACCGGCGCCACCTGGCGCATTCGTGAAGTCATCGCGGGTTGTAATTTCAAGAGTCAGAATCAGCTCATCCAGCATTTTGGCCTGGGCAGCGCCACCCAAGTCGATGAAGTGGTGGTCATGTGGCCCGGCGGCGTGACGCGATCCCTCACAAACGTGCCCATCAACGGCACCTGGCGAATCTACCCGCCCGAGAAGCTGGGTGACGGCGACAGCGACGGCGACATCGACATGATCGACGCCGCACTGCTCGTAGACGTCCTGCTCGGCCTCGATTCAAACATGGATCACTTCCTCCTGAACGACATGAACGGCGACAGCAGCGTCGACGGCGTTGATCTCCAATTGTTCGTCGAAGCGATGCTCGGGCTGACGCCGTGAGTGACCGGTAACCAGCCTTAAACGCCACTACACCATTCCGCTCCGAAGGAGCGCAGGCGCATAGCCACGGGTGCAGCGCAGCGGAA
>JBHHUV010000167.1:0-6329 GCA_046754005.1 Phycisphaerae bacterium
GCTTCAGATCGATAGATTTTGCCTTCGCTCCGATGCACCATTCCGATCGGAAGCGACATGAACGTCGGGAGATCATGTGCAAACGACATGCCAATAAGAATCAGCAGGGTCTGTCCAAAATAAACAACCGGACTTGATTCGCTATAACACACTACTGGATAAAGAATTGTGGCTCTTGTTCAAAATGAACCATCCACACGTACCTGGAGCTCATTCCTCAGAAGACGTTTCGGATGGCCTGAATATCAGGAAATCCGTACCGATCGTTTCAGGAAAGTCTGTTTTTCCGGTCCCGTCCTCATGACATCACTTGTAAGTGTTTGCGCATCGCGGAGATAGCACCTTTCTGAACCAAGCGTGCATCCCGGGAACATGCATCCCGGAGAACCACGATTGGCCATTCCGCTCAACTTCTGAAAATACCCCGCCCCACGATCTCTCGGCACGGTATTTGCCACTTTTGATCCTTGAGCCGAGGGAGACCCACCGGCCGACACCCGGTGGGACAATAAAATCGTATCAAAATGGGACTAATTCGCGATTGTCCGGGAACATTTCGGCGCCACGCCGGTATACCCCTATAGAGGCCCCGATTATCGGAGAACCGACCGGGCGTCCGCCGGTACCGTGTTTGATCCGATAGAAACCGCCTCGAAAGGTAGTTCAACCATGATCCGAGTCACCACAGAACCTTCGACTCGCCCGGCGATGCGGGATTGGATGATTCCGCCACCGTATATCATGAATTCGGAATTAAGCCGCCGCGGCACCGCGGACAGGCTGTTTAAGGAGTGGCCCGCTTCGGTGGCGTGCACGGGTCGATTGACTCCCACCGAGGAAATCCTCTTATTTAAGCAATTGCATTGCAGCGGGTACTGCCTCAGCCGACTCTACAAGTCGGCGAACCGTCGGATTACCGCCAAAACCAAGCGGGCCTTTTCCGACTGGGTCCAGCGGTACCATCGCATTCGCACGCGGATCGTCGAGGCCAACCTGGGACTCGTATACGACCTGATCGGCCGCAGTCGGTTCGAGACTTTGGATCGGGACGAGATGACCAGCGAGGGCATGATGGCCCTCCTGCGTGCGACGGACACCTTCGATCCGTGGCGAGGTTATCGGTTCAGCACCTACGCCTGCAATGCCATCCTGCGGTCTTTCTCGCGGGCCGCCCTGCAGGAATCCAAACGCCGCTTCCGCGTCGCTGGCCCATACGATGTGGAGTATGAAAAAAGCGATACCGTCGAGATCGGCCATATGGACCAGCGCGACCTGTTCGCTGAACGGCTTCGGAGGATCCTCCACCATGACGATGCCGATTTGACCGACGTAGAGAAGACGGTCCTCTCTCGGCGGTTTCCATTCGAAGAGAATCGAAACCGACAGACGCTCGAGGATATCGGCAACATGATGCATGTAAGCAAGGAGCGCGTCCGACAGATTCAGTTGTCGGCACTCTCGAAGCTTCGCCTCGCCATCGACTCTGATCCCATCCTCCAATAAGGTCCATGACACATGAGGCGGCGGACCGACGGTCTTGCCGGCATCTGGGGCATGAGCATTCCGCTCCGGAGGAGCGTAGGCGCACGACCACGGGTGGAGCGAACCGGAACCCGTGGGTTGGGTGCATTCACTTTCATCATCTCGCCCTGAAAGGGCGAGGGCAGCGTCGTAATGCCGCCTGAACTGTCATAGCCCCCCCGTTACGACGGATCATACGCAAGGTTGCAGGCCATGCGGCTCTCTCCCACAATCCGCCTTCCGCCTGAACAGAAGCACAACGGCGAGCAGGCTTGTGAGGCGACATGCCCGAGGACCCAGCGGAGAGACAATCGATCCACGAACCGGAGTGGGTGACGAACATGGTCCGGGCGGAGCCTCGAGTTCCGCTGATGGGGCCATATATGGCCTACCTGTTGCTGATGATGTTCGTGACGGGGCTGCCGGAGGGGGCTGGCTACCAGCATCTTGGCATTGTTCTGCACATCGGCGGTGCCACATGGGCCACCTGGCTCCTCCGTCATCATTGGCCCGCGCTCGGACAGTCCCATTTCGGTCTGGCACTGATTGTCGGGATACTGGGCGCGTGGCTCTGGGTGGCAGGCCAACACGGACTGTCGGGGGTCGAGATCGGCGGGTATGCGCTCGGTGATCGCCTGTCCCTGGGTTTGGATGCTCCCTTCTTGCGGCTGGTACCGATCGAGGTGGTTGATGTATCCCATCGATTTGCGACACCCTGGGCATTCTGGACCCACGTGATCCTGAAAATCACCCGGGCAATCACGATCGTGCCGATCGTGGAAGAGCTGTTCTGGCGGGGTTTTATTCTTCGGGCGTTTGTCAATTGGAACCATTTCGAGTCGGTGCCGATAGGGCGGTTGACGTGGTTCGCATTTCTGGGTTCATCGCTGCTTTCGGTGCTTCAGCATCCCGGCAACTGGGGGGTGAGCATTCTGTGCTGGATGCTCTTTAACGCACTTTTCTACTGGAAAAAAAGCCTCCGTTGTCTCATGATCACACATGGAGTGACCAATCTGGCGTTGTATGGATACGTGGTCTGGACCCATCTGAACGGCCATGGAGACTGGCAATTCTGGTAAATTGAGTGGCGAAAGTCACGAGTGAAAAACACCGTAGTAACGCACCTCAGGCGTGGATATTGCCTTCATCAGGGCCCTCCAATGCCTGAAAAACAGGCTTCGAATGCCAGGGAGATTGAAATCATAGGCGGTTACGGCAAAAAAATTGCTGGACACGTCCATTCTGAACTCGTTATAATGCGGTGCCAGGTGGAGTTGTGCGAGCCTTACCCAAGATTCCAAGAGACTGACACTTGAAAACATTGAAAATCGGCATCATCGTCGTGGCGCTGGGCGCTGCGGTCGCCATTACCTTTTTATTTGGTGACGACGGGCAGACGCTTCCCGACACGGAGGATAGCAAGACCGTCTGGCAATGCACGAAATGCGGGAACCGGGTGGAATGGACGGCGTACGAAGTCCAGATGGAGTACGCGCAGACGGCGGGGGTTCCCTTCGTCTGTCCGAAATGCAAGGAGACCTCCGTCTATCAGTTGATGGCCTGCATGAAATGCCAGACGTTGTTCTTCGGATCGGAGGTTCCCGGCGAGACGGGCCAGTGTCCGAAGTGCCGGCCCGATGCCGAATTGCCGTTGCCGCCCGCCGAGGTGGAGGAGGGTGAAGAGCCGATCGACTGGGAATCGCCGCCCAAGCGCGTTCGACCGAAGTCTCTGTAGAAGCGAAGTGAAATGGGTGGAGGCCCTTCACGGCTGAAGATCAAGAACATGAGGAACCAACCATGAACGTCAACCGACACATCCGCGGGAAGACTTCCATCAGTACGGCCCTGAGTCGGGGCTTCACGCTGATCGAGTTGCTGGTCGTGATTGCGATCATCGCCCTGCTGATTTCGATTCTGCTGCCGGCCTTGAGCAGGGCGCGGGCGGAAGGGGGCAAGGCGAAGTGCCTGGCCAACCTGCGGAGCATCGGACAGTCCACGACGATGTTGATGGACGACCAGAACGACAGCAAGATCATCCCCTGGTATCAATTTCCGCCGCATAACGGGTACAACCCGCAGATTTATTCGCCCTGGGTGCTCGGCGGCCACAAGGCGCCGGCGCCGATCCCGGCCTCCGCAAACATGGACAGCAGCATCTATCCCGCCGAGGTTCGGCCATTGAACCGTTTCGCCGCACCGGGCGCGCGGGCCGAGGCCATCATCGACCTCTACAAGGATCCATCCGACCGTTCCTTCCGCACATCGATCATCGGCACTCCGCCCTCGGGCGACTTCGCGGAAGAGTTGACATCGTGGCAGGCCAACGGCAGCAGCTACACGCTGAACACGCGGTTCATGCAGGGCTATGCCGGCGGCGACGGGAACTTCAGCCTGCTCGATGTGGATGAGTATTCCAAGCGGATCGCCAAACACATGGTCGGTGGCGAGGCCTCTCGGTTTATCATGTGGGTGGAGCAGGGTTTCTACAGTGCGACCTATCGGGCGACGCCCCAACTGCCGAACGGGGCCGGCCCGCAGCGATCCGGTTGGCACAGCAAGTTTTCATTCTGGTCGATGGCCATGGCCGACGGCCACGCGGTCAACGCCTACTACGATTCGCGCCTGACCAACGCAGACGCCGGCACAATCTGGCAGCCGAACTTCAACCCGAGTCAATAGCCGAACGAGCGGACCGACTTTCCAATCGCCCCGCTCGGCCGGGTGGATGTGATTCGGAGCCCAACCGTCGCCCTTCTCAAAAGAGCATGAAGCGGGAGGCATGAATCATGCTCATCGCGCGCTCGTGTGCACGTCGATCGTGGTCATCGAGGCTGCATTCCTTGAACAATCGGAACCTTTTTCTTGGCGAGGCCCGTCGAGACGAGAGTTCTCCGGCGGCGTCACGGGTCGGTTTTACCCTCATCGAACTGCTGGTTGTCATCGCCATCATCGCCCTGCTGATCTCGATTCTGCTGCCCGCCATGAGCATGGCCCGGCACGAGGGCGCCAAGGCCAAGTGCCTCGCCAACATCCGCAGCATCGCCCAGGCCACCGTCCTGTACATGGACAACCAGGAGGACAGCAAGCTCATCCCCTGGTACCAATTGCCCACCCATGGGGGCTACAATCCAAACATTATTTCTCCCTGGGTGTTCGGCGGCTTCAAGGCGCCCAACCCCTCGCCCGGCACACAGAATTGGGATAGCAGTCTATATACAGCCGAGATCCGACCCCTGAACAAGTTCGCCGCCCCCGCCGCCGAGGGTGACGTCGTAGTGGACCTCTACAAGTGCCCCTCCGATCGATCCTTCAGAACCTCGATCATCGGGACACCGAACTCCGGCGTGTACGAGGAAGAGCGCAGCTCCTGGGAGGCCAACGGCAGCAGCTATACGCTGAACACCCGCTTCATGCAGGGCTACGTCGGCGGCGACGGCAATTTCAGCCCTCTGACGCCGCAATCCGTTCACGACTTCGCCACGCGCATCGCCGGTCATCTCACCGGCGGCGAGGCCGCCCGATTCATCATGTGGGCGGAACAGGGCTTCTACAGCGCCACCTACCGAGCCACCCTTCACTTGCCCAACGGCGCCGGTCCACAACGCCCCGGCTGGCATCGTAAGTTCTCAACCTGGTCCCTGGGCTTCGCCGACGGTCACGCGGTCAACACCTATTACGACACACGTCTGGCCAATGGTGATGCCGGGACGATCTGGCAGCCCAACTTCCATCCCTGACCAACCAGCATTTCCCATTAGAGATGTAACGCAGAGCCGTCCCCCATCTGAGCCGCGGCCGTAACAGGCTGTCGAAATAGTCGGGCAACTTTCAGAAAGTGGCATGTTGTGCACTCAAAACCGTGGGTTTCAGCAAGACAACTGCCCCAAAAACTGTTGTGGGAATACTCGCGACCGACTATTCCGACAGCCTGGTAAGGGAGCGGTCACCGTCCGACATCCAATGGCCCGCACTCAATCCAAGCCCCGAGCCCCAGCGAACGGGAACCACACCAGACCCTGTTTCAGGGGAATATTTTGACTTTTTGACGTTTTGACTTTTTCAATTTTCGACGTTTCGGTGTTTCGACGTTTCGACGTTTTCCCCCCCAGTTGTCTCAAATCGCACTCGTCCGTAGAATCACTCCCCATGCTCGCCAGACTGCACAGCTTTACGCTGGTCGGTATCGAGGCCGTGGCCTGCGAGATCGAGGTGAACGTCGCCTCTCGCGGCTTCGACAAAATGGCCATCGTCGGCCTGCCCGATGCCGCCATCAAGGAAAGCCTCGAACGCATCCGCACCGCGATCATCAACTGCGGCTATCAGCCACCCAAAAAACGCACGCTCATCAACCTCGCCCCCGCCGACATCCGCAAGGAAGGCCCCGCCCTCGATCTGCCGATCGCCATCGGCATGCTTTTTGCCGGTGAGGGCAACGTTCCCGATGGACTCGAACGCGTCATGATCGCAGGCGAACTGGCGCTCGATGGTCGCGTTCGGCCGATCAAGGGCGCCCTCTCGCTGGCCATGCTGGCGAAGGAAAAGGGTTTTTCAGGTCTCCTCGTCCCGCGCGACAATGCCAATGAGGCGGCCGTCGTCGACGGGCTTGAGATCTTCGCGGTCGGCTCCCTCACCGACGCCGTCGGCTTCCTGACCGGGCAACTGCCGATCGAGCCGACCTGCATCGACCTCGACCGAACCTTCGCCGAGGCCTCGCAGTACGATCTCGATTTCGCCGATGTTCGCGGGCAGGAGTTCTGCAAACGGGCTATTACGATTGCGGCTGCGGGGGGACACAATATCCTGATGCT
>JBHHUV010000168.1:0-6273 GCA_046754005.1 Phycisphaerae bacterium
GCAAGCGCGTCAAGAACTACTACCCCACCGAGAGCGTCGGTCTCGCCGCCGGCTTTTTCCTGATGGCCTGCCACCAACTCGGCCTCGCCACGCTCACCCACACCCCCAGCCCGATGAACTTCCTGAGATCGATCCTACGCCGGCCTTCCAACGAAAAGCCGTTCCTGTTGATCCCGGTCGGGTACCCCGCCGATGACTGTGCCGTTCCCGACTTGCCTAAAAAGCCACTCGCCGAGGCGGTGAGTTGGAATGACGGGGATGACGAGGGATAGAACGAAGGGTGGGCGATGCTTACCCTACGGCACTGCCCTCCACCGATTCTCAACAGGCGATTTCCCCCTCCAAAAGGATCGATAAAATCTTCGATTCCAAATGCCGCCAATCCCTATGCGGACATCAATATATCTACCTATGTCAAAATTAATTACAAGAATTTTTGCCCCGGAGTGACCGGACAATACGGACACATTCGAAATCAATCCGACAGCATCACCGGAAAGCCTCTGATCGGGCGCGTTCGCAATATGATTTGGATCAATTCAGTGTGATGTGATAGGCGTCTTGGAATGCCTTGTCGAAGTCGTAGACATCCTCAAAATCGCGAAGGGTATCTTCGGGTTGTTTTTGGAGCAGGTCATTTTCGACCAGGGCAAACACGATTCGACCGAAATCCATCGTCGATCGCAAGCCCCAGCTCCGCAACACGGCCGGGGCCATCAATCCCCAACGGCTCAATGAATAATCGCGCAGTCCCCAGCAGAGATCCTCGCCGCCGACATGGCGATTCAGTTTCTCGCGAACGGCATCCGGTCCGCCGTAGTGATCGATCGCTGCGGCGACGATTCGCGGGACTTCGTCCTGGTCGAGCAGGATATCCAGACGGGAGAACTCAATGTCGTTTTCGTCCATCCATTTTACGAGTTTCAGGAGAACCTCGTCCGGCGGTCCGTGCATCTTCTGGACGGTGAAATCGAGCCCGTGGTGGAGGAACTCGAAGGCATCCAGGGAATAGCGCCCCAGCTCCCGGGCGATTTCCAAGACATTTTTCGTTGGTTCCCGCGTCATGATCGATTGGTTGCTCGATGGATTTGATCTGCTTAGATCGTTACGCGTTTCGAGTATTGGCACCTGCTGGAAGCCAATCCCACAGGGGTTCACGATACTTGCCATTATACCCCATCAACATTGCCTATTTCGAGGGGTTCGTCCCCGAATCGGTCGGGCCGGGATCGGTCGATCCCGTCGTGTCATTCCCATCGGATCTTCGGTTGCGGTTGCCCCGACCGCGGCGGCGGCGGCGACGCTTTCGCCCCTCACCCGCCGGCGATGAACCGGGTTGAGCTTCGACACCGCTGGACTCCTGATTATCAGCCTTCTCTTTCTGTGCAGGCGATTCCGCCTGTTCGCCGGGAGGGTTGGGGGGAGCGGTCTTCGATTGGGGCGTCTGATCGCGATCCCGAGCTGAACGACCGCGATTGCGCGGGCGCTTCGCATCGGATCGTGATTCCTTCTCCTTGCGTGAATCGGCCCGATCTGAATGTTTGGGGGTGGGAGCCTGTCTCGGGGGAAGATTGCGTTCCAGGACGCCTTCAATCGCAACCGGCTCCCGTACACCGGATTCATCGTACTCCACGATGAGCAACTGAGTGAGAATCTGGCGGTCTCTGATGGTGCCGATGCCCGATTCGGTTCGGACGCGAACACCGATCTTGGGCAAGGCTCGATTGAGATCTTCGTAGCCCTCGTGTTCATACCTCAGACAGCATCGCAAACGTCCGCATCGGCCGGAGACTTTGGAGGGATCGAGCGTAGCCTTCTGGAGCTTGGCCATCTTCATGTTGACCTGGCGGAGCTTTTTGAGAAAGCTCTTGCAGCAGCATTCGCGGCCGCAGATTTCGTAGTCTGCGACCAATCGTGCCTCGTCGCGGGCACCGACCTGGTGCATCTCGATCCGTGTATGGTATTCTTGGGCGAGTTTCTTCACCAGATTTCTGAAATCGACCCGGCCTTCGGCCATGAAATGGAAGATGATGCGTTCACCGCCGAGGAGGTGTTCGCAGGTGACGAATTTCATCGGGAGGGACATTTCCCTGGCCAGATCTCTCGCCTCGACCAGTTTTTTTTCGGCGTCCTGGGCCAGGTGCCGCTCTTCGTCGAGATCCTGGGCGTTGGCGACGCGTAGAATCCTGCCTGTTTTCAGTTGGAGGAAATCGGGACCGCTGTTTTTTGCATATTTCTGCATCTGCCGGCGATCGATTGATTTGTCGCAACCGGTACAGGTGAGGCTGACTTGTTCCCCGAGTTCGATGCCCCTGTTGGATTGAATCACGACTTTCGCGCCGCAATTGAACAACATTCCGGGGGAATAGCGGAACTCGCCGATGTGGCGCATGCTTCCGTAACGCACGGCACAGGTTGGATAGATCTTCTCGAGACCATTCCCGCAACGGGCGTTGGGATTGCATCCACTGGGTGAAAAGCTTTCGGCGCCGTGCGTTCCCTCGTGATTGTTGATGACCGTTAATTCAGCGACCATGTGTATGCTCCGAATATGTTGAACGCCCGGTTGAGGCGGACTTGTTTTTCTATTTCCAAGAATGGTACCGGCAACTCCGTAGGCCAGCCCGGACAGTGTGCCACATACCCGATTGTAGCACAAATCGGGAGTTGAGTGACGCGCATCATTAGCAGGGCGCTGGATGGTCACTTTCCGATGGTTGGGGTAATGATATTGCCGCGGTTGGGCAAGGGCCTTTTCGAAACCGGGAAGTTGTTGATTATGCGATGCTCAGCCGATTCCGAAATCGGTGTTTTTCCACAGGACGTTGATGTCGGGTTCCTGATCCAGCCAGGCATATTCCTCCTTGAACCAGGCCTGGATGTCCGCATCCATCAGGCCGTCGCTCAGACGGTTTTCCGTGAAGAGGTTCACGATCCCGTATTTGAATCGACTTTTCATCAAGTCGATGTCGCGTCGGATGATCTCGGGTGTCTGGCCCCGAAAGCCGATCATGAGGCAAATTGAGTCTGTCGTCTCCGCGACCTCGTCGGGCGAGGACCAGTGCATTGATTTGTTCAACACCCCATTACGCAGGGTGTCGTCGAAAGTCTCCACACCCAGAAACAAGTGGGTGGGGACTTCGAAGAACCGGCGTGTTGCTTCGTAGTCCTTGCGATAGGCCCAATAGGATTCGGTCCAGAACTCTTGGATGTGCTTTTCCCGGATGACGTCTCGAATTCGCGCACGAACGGTCAGCGGGAGTTCCTGGATGGAGCCGCTGTTGATCACCATCAGTCGGCCGAACTCGCCGGTGACTTTTTCCAGGTTCTCCTTCGCCGTTTGCTCGATCAGGTCGAGGTCCTCGGTGTTGTCGTCGATGTAATCGCAGAAGGCGCATCGGCTCCAGACGCAGGGCAGCCCCCGAAGCAGGAGCACCTCGCGCGGGTGTTTCCCTCGATACCTGGCGTAGCGAACGAGGTTCATTTTCGGTATAGTAGTTGATTCGTGGGGGTTCTCCCACTCCCGCCGGTCGTCCCCCATCGGCGCCACGGTCCATAGGTGCCTAGATCCCATCACGCAAGACGGAATGAGCCCACAACCCAAACCCGAGTTCGAACTGACTGATTTTATTGATGTCGCATCGCTCCAGGCCCTCCAGGACGGCTTCGCCGAACTGACCGGAATCACAACGAGCATACGCGATCCACATGGACACCCCATCACCCGGACGGCGGCGAAGCCTCGGTTTTGTGAATGGATGAGTTCCTCCGGTTCCGGGGAGGCGGCTTGCAAGACCAGCCATGTCGCAGCATCAGAACTGGCGAAGGACCAGGTGGTCCCCTGTGTGACTCGGTGTCACGCCGGTCTGTCGCAATATGTTGCTCCCATTCTGCTGGAAGGCCGACACCTCGGTACGATTCTGCTGGGGGATCGACCGGAGTATCCCCTGGTGGGTGGGAAGGTGGCGGAACTGGCGCGGACCCACGGCCTGCCCGGTGATGAACTTCTTCTGGCGGCGGAATGCCTGGATGACTGGTCGGATGCGTCGATGTCGGCGGCGGCCGGATTTATTCAGCAATTGGCCTTTACGATTGCTCAACTCTGCTATAACGCCCACCAGCTTCGCTGTCGGATGGACGATCTGGGGGTGGTCCACGATGTGGCTGCCAAGCTGGCCGGTCATGTCGAATTGCAGGAAATCCTGGACACCGCCACGCGGCAACTGATGGAAACAATGGGGCTTCGAGCCTCAGCGATCCGGCTGTTGGAGGAGGGGACCGGCGTTCTTCGAATCGCCTCGGTCTGCAACCTGTCACCGAGCTATCTCGACAAGCAGCCGATCCCCGCGGCCGCAAGCCCGATTGATCGAGAGGCGCTTGAAGGGCGCACGGTCTATATTCGCGATCTGCGATCCGACGCGCGAACCTACTACAAGAGCAAGGCCCGCGAGGAGGGCCTGGTCAGCGCTTTGGTGGCGCCGCTGCAATCGGATGGCAGGCCGATCGGTGTCCTTCGCGGCTACATGGATCGGGTTCATGAGTTCTCATCGTTTGATGCATTGCTGATGGAGGCGATCGCTTCGCAGGTCGCGGCGGCGATTGTGAATGCTCGACTTCGGCGCGATGCGGAAGAGGCTGAGCGTTTGAATCGTCAGGTTCGGCTGGCCAGCGAGGTGCAACGGAGAATGATTCCCGGTGTCACACCGGTCAATCGCCATTATGAATTCGGCTGTGTCTATGAACCCAGCGCGGAGCTGGGGGGTGACTTTTATGACTTTCTCGAATACCCGAATGGGGAGATCGGCCTTGTTATCGCGGACGTGGTGGGCAAGGGGGTTCCGGCCTCGCTGATGATGGCCAGTGCCCGATCGGCCCTTCGTGCCCATGCGACCTGCATCACCGAAATCAGCGATCTGATGGGTGAGGTGAACCTGCGTCTCTGCCGGGACACGTTGCCATCTGAGTTTGTCACCGCGTTCTATGCCGTGCTGGATCCCGGCGGTCGTCAGCTTCGCTATTGCAATGCAGGTCACGAACCGCTCCTGCTTCTGCGTGGGGGTCGGGTGCGATCGCTGGACGTCGGCGGGCTGGTGCTGGGGATCGACTGTGACGCGAGGTATGAATGGGGGGAAGAAGTTCTGGAACCGGGGGATTTGGTTGTGCTTGTGACCGACGGCGTGGTTGAGGCGATGAATTATGACGACGTTGCATTCGGCCGCGGTCGGCTGATTGACTCGATCGTGCGATATGGTGGCGAGACGCCGGTGTTACCCATTGACGAGTTGGCGAAGCAGATTTTGTGGGATGTTCGTCGATTTGCCGGCCTGGCCCGGATGTCGGATGATATTACAATCGTCGCGATGCGGGTTAATCATTGTGAGTGATCAACAGATGGGTCTATGACCCATCCTACGTGGCTTACCAGGCAAAGTGGGCGAAGGCCTTGTTGGCTTCGGCCATTCGGTGGACGTTTTCCTTTGTGGTGACGGCGGTTCCCTGGTTGTTGTAGGCGTCGAGCAGTTCTCCGGCGAGGCGGTCCTTCATCGGTCGGCCCTTCTTGGCACGGGCGGCATCGATGAGCCAACGAATCGCCAGAGTCTGGCTGCGCTTGGGGTTGACCGACATGGGCACCTGGTAGTTGCTGCCGCCGACGCGCTTGCTGCGAATCTGGACGGAGGGTCGTACATTGTTGACGGCCTTTTCGAAGATCTCGATGGGGGGTGTATCCTTGATCTTGGTCGAGACGCTGTCCAAGGCATCGTAGAAGACGCGCTGTGACACGGTTTTCTTGCCTTGTTTCATCATGCAGTTGATGAATTTCGAGGCGAGTATGCTATCGAACCTCGGATCGGGCCGAAGCTGCGATTGGGAAGCGGTCCATTTCTTGTAGCCCATGATTCTCTCTTTTTACTGTTCCTTGTTTTGATCTTACTTGGGTCGTTTCGTTCCGTACTTGCTGCGACTTCGGTTTCTTCGAACGCCAAATTTTTCCTGTTCCTCAACGGCGGCGCAGTCCAACACACCCCGGATGATATGATAACGAATACCTGGCAAATCTCGCACACGGCCTCCACGGATGAGCACGATGGAGTGTTCCTGGAGATTGTGTCCGATGCCGGGGATGTAGGCCGTGACCTCGCGGCCATTGGAGAGGCGGACCCGGGCGACCTTGCGAAGCGCGGAATTCGGCTTCTTCGGGGTCATGGTCTTGACGATGAGGCAGACACCGCGTCGCTGGGGGCAATTATCCATATCTCGGGATTTGGACTTCTT
>JBHHUV010000169.1:0-6226 GCA_046754005.1 Phycisphaerae bacterium
GACATGAGTTTCGATGTAAAGCGATTTCGTATAGGGAATGTTCCCTAATTTGTGTTTACAATTGACGTGCGCCTTATTGGCGGCATCATTGTTAATCTATGCACAAGTGATATTTACGGCAAATGCTGCGATTGTGTGGTTGGAAATGGCAATCCGGCTTGAGGATTTAGAGGGTCCGTCAATTCGGCTACGAACGCCCGATTCGGCCCGAAAAGCCGGTTTTGTGATTGCCCTGTGATTTGTTCTCCGGCATCGCCGAGTCTTTCCCCGCTGCGGGTGTCACGAAGTGAGAGTCCTCTCCGAACAGATCCTTGCGCAGGATGACTCCGAGGGGGGTTGTGAAGTAGTTGTGGGCGTAGGAGGCGTATTCGTCGATCGCGCTGCGCCAGTCGCGGCCGGTGTCCTCGATTTTTCTGAGTGCGAAATAGACGCCGTCGATATTGCCCTCGTGCCGGGTCACGATGTCGGCGATGAGGATTTCCTCGGCGGCGGCACGGACGAAGTGCCGGTCCAGGGCCTGGGCATGGAACACCACGCGGTGTAACGTTTCGATGCGGCGTGCCAGCCGGTGCAGAAAGTCATGATCGTGTATCGCGCGTTGGAGTCGGTCGTGTTCCGGTGGCGGGATGAGCGGCATAGGGTCGTCCTGGCGTCCTTCGGGGCGGGGGGTTGTTTGAAACTGGACCGGTCTTTCATCGGGACCGATGATGTCTTCAATTGGCCGGCCATGCTAGGGGGATCAGATTAACCCGGCAAGCGGCCGCGGATGCGGCGACGTGACTCAGGTGCATGACACTCTATGCGGGTTATATTCAGGGCTCCGGCGCGTCATTGTGGGGTTCTTGCTGGAGTAGGCCGTTGAGCATCGGACCCACTCGCTTGCGCTCGGGGCTCGGATCCGGGGCTCGGATTCGGGTTCGGATTTGACGGTCCCCGGCCACGAACCTAGACTTTATGGGGCTTATATGGCCAGACGGGTCGATGGCCCTGTTTCTATCGAGGTCTGCTATCGAACCGGCTGTTCGCCGCATATCGGGTTCCGGCGAAAGGTCCGGAGTAGGGGGGGCGACGGCAGGACACGTCCACCCATCCCGATCTCAACACGACTATAGAGGATTGGTTCTTGCCCACGCTCATGGTCTTGCAGGGGCCCGACAAGGGTCAGCGGTTTCACACGGTCGAGGGTGCGCCGGTTCAGATCGGCCGTGCCAGCAAGAGCACGCCGCTGACCGACTATACCGTCTCCCGACGGCATGCCGAGGTGCGACCGAAGGGCCGGGGCTGGGAGCTGGTTGACTTGAAGAGTGCCAACGGAACCTATCTCAACGGCAAGCGGCTGGAACGTACCACCCGTCTGAAAGACGGGGATCAGATTCGTATGGGTGCCACGCTGCTGGTCTGGGATGGGAGCGGGAGTCAGGTCGCGGAGAGTTCGGGCCAGGCGGCGACGATCACGGCGGACCAGCTCGATCTGGACGCGGGGAGCCATGATGCCAACCCGTCCATCATCGGTGCCGTCGCCGCGGGGGATGACAGCATGATCCTGGCCTCACCGGCGGCGGCGGAGGCGGTGCGATCGTGGCGAGTGATATCCACGTTGCTGGATGCGGTCGGCGCGGCCCTGTCGCCGCGTCAACTGGCCCAGCGGGTTCTGGACGTGGTGTTTGAGGAGGTGCCGGCCGATCGGGGATTTATCCTGCTGAAGGATGAAAAGACGGGCCGGTTCGAGACGGAAGTGGTTCGCGCGCCGGATGAGTCCAGCGAGAAGATGCGGGCGAGCAAACGGGTGGTGGATCATGTCATCGAGCAGTCCGAAGGCATCCTGTGTTCGAACGCGATGAGCGACACGCGTTTTTCCCAGCCCGATGGCGAAGGTCTTCAATCCATCGGCCCGCAGTCGGTCATCTGTGTGCCGTTGATCGCGCAGGAGGCGGTGTTGGGGGTGATCTATATCGATTGCGCCATGTCCAAGCACATCTATACCGAGGAGCAGCTTCGGCTGGCCGCGGCGATCGGGCAGATGGCGGGCCTGGCCATTGAGGATGCGCGTCTGGTTAATGCACGGATGCGGACCGAGCGGCTGGCGGCGGCGGGTGAGACCGTCGCGGCCTTGTCCCACTACATCAAGAACATTCTCCAAGGTCTCAAGGGCGGGTCCGACGTGGTTGAGATGGGCATTCGAGCCGAGACGATGGAAACGGTGGACCAGGGCTGGGAAATCGTTCGGCGTAACCTGGATAACATCTTCTCGTTGACCATGAATATGCTCGCGTTTGCCAAGCAGCGTGAACCCAGACGAGAGCCTATTCAGCTCAACAGCGTCGTTCAGGATGTTCTCAAGCTGGTGAAGCACCGGGCCGAGGACAAGGGTGTGCTCCTCAAGCGTACGCTGGAGGATGTGCTTCCGCCGATCCCCGTTGATGAACACGGCATCCACCAGGTTATGCTGAATATCATCACCAACGCGATCGACGCGGCGCCCAAGCTCTCGGGCGTGGTGAATGTTCAACTCGCCTATGACAATTCACAGGAGGCCGCAGTCCTGAGCGTTGGCGACAACGGGTCGGGTATTCCCGAGGACATTCGCGAACGCATCTTCGACGCCTTCTACTCGACCAAGGGCCACGGCGGTACGGGCCTCGGGCTGGCCGTGGCCAAGAAGATTATAGACGAGCACCAGGGGATGATTACTATCCAATCTGTCCACGAAGAAGGTACATTGATCCGAATTACTCTTCCCGTCGGTCCCGGAACGACCGTCGATAGTGCCGGAACCCACGGCCCCGCCGCAGGCTGAATCTTCGCCTATCTTCCCCTTTCCATTCGACGGATCTCACACTAAGGTGGTGGAATCTCCCGTGTTCGGTGTATAATAGAAAGGCCGATATCCCGCGATTCGATCGAAAGGAGTCATCATGCCCATCGTCCGCGACATCTTGGAGGCCAAGGGCACAAAAGTCAGCACCATCCATCCGGATCAGACGGTACTCGATGCCGCCAAGCTGATGAATCAACAGCGCATCGGGGCGGTCATGGTGCTGGAGGGTGAGAATATCTCCGGTATATTTACAGAGCGCGACGTTCTGAATCGAGTCGTGGCCGCACGGCAGGATCCCGCCACGACGAAGATCGGAGATGTGATGACGACTGAAATCGCATGTTGTTCCCTCGACACGAAGATCGAGGCCTGCCGCACCGCGATGACGAAAAACAAGATTCGCCACCTACCCGTCGTCGAAGACGGAAAACTCCACGGTATCATTTCCAGCGGGGACATCCTGGCCCGCGAACTTAAAGACCAAGCCGACACGATCCGGTATCTACACGAATATATGCAGGGCCCGAACTGAGCCGAAGTGAAGGATCGCATTCCTGGATCAATTGTCGATAAGAAGAGTCGGATAGACACCAAATCCAAAGCAGGCGTCTCTATTCAAGGCGCGACTGAATGTAAAAAGCAGGCCACTCCACCAATCCGTTGGAACTTGAGTGCATCCCATTTCAGTCACAAGAACACTCATCTTTCAAGGCAAGTCCAACCATCGATTGGCCGATCAGATCTGCGAGAAGGAGTAGGGACACGCGGAACGAGGGAATCGTTTCGCAAGGTCGTGGTCAGGCCTGACCGGTTGGAAGGATACCGCCAGTCGAGCATGGAGGTCGGGCGGTATGATCAGTCAAGGTGACAATCGGATTCTATCCGGGTCTTTATCGGACAAGTGGTTTGAAATACTCCTGGTGACGGTGGTGCTGCTGGTCACGCTCGTGGCCCACCATCTCCTGAGTTCGGTTCCGGTCATCGTGCATTTCTTCTATCTGCCCGTGATCATCGCGGCCTTTTATTTTGGCCGGAACCTGGCATGCCTGACGGCCTTATTCTCCGTCTTATCGGTCAGCGCCTTCACAATGTTGGACCCCGAGCGATACCTGCATACCGTCGACTCGCCGATGACCTTACTATTGATGTTGCTCGCTTGGGGCGGTTTTCTGGGGTTGAATGCGATCCTTGTCGGCACGCTTTGCAATCAGCGCGCGGCGCAGATCCAGGAACTTCGCCAGGCACACATGGGCATCATCGAAATCCTCTCAAAGTATCTGAAGGCGGCCGATCAGTACACCAAGTCTCACTCCATGCGCGTGGCCGATCTGGCGGAGGCCATCGCCTGCGAGATGAAGCTCCCGCAGGCCGAAATCGAGGATATCCGGGTCGGGGCCTTGCTGCATGACATCGGCAAGGTGGAGATTTCCACCCGGCTGATCCAGAAGGCCGCAGGTCTGGATCAGGCCGAACAAGTGGAGATGGCGTCCCATACCGTTCGCGGCGCTGAACTCGTTCGTTCTCTGGGGACGATTCTGAAGGGGGCGATTCCGATCATCATGTACCACCACGATCACTATTCGGAATCGTCCAAACCTGAAGGTTTGCATGGTGAAGGGATCCCCATCGGGGCGCGGGTTGTCGCGGTGGCCGATGCATATGATGCTATCGTGACCGATCGGCCTTATCGGCGTGGCCGTACGCCTCAGGAGGCGATGGCGATCATTCGCGAGTCCACTGACAGGCAATTTGATCCCAAGGTGGTGGAAGCCTTCGAGCGGGTCATGGTAAAGCGAACAGAGGAGCCGGAAGCCGCCGATATCACGACGGTTCAAACAACGGCAGATGAGCTCGTGGCAGAGATACTCAAGGCCTGAGATACCTGGAATTCAATCTACCTGGGACTTGGGTCCACATCCAATTACAGTTTTCCTTGCATTTGAAGCCCGGCTACTGCCGGATGAGCCGTTGCAGCGACGCGGTGTTGAACCATAGATTTCAAGTCTCGCTCGGGAACTGACGTTCCATGTGAACGATTTCGGACACATCCTGTTCATCCTCTGCCCGGGGGGCTGAATCCTTCACGACTCGGCTGTATGATCATTTTGAAAAACAAACCCTGTGTTCCGTTCCACATGAAATCATGCGTGCGTGAACGGAGCCAGGATACGCACCGGTTGGAAACCTGCGCCACGTGAATCTCTGGCTGCACGCTCACAGGGATGGATCACACACCCCGGGAGGAAACCCAATGAAAGCCGTTCGATATCACAAGACTGGTCCAGTCGATGTTCTTCGGTATGAGGAGGCTCCCGATCCACAACCGGCGGCGGGGGAGGTGGTTGTCCGCGTTCGGGCGGCGGCGTTGAATCGTCTGGATCTCTTTCTTCGTTCCGGGGCGGCTCCGATGCCGGGCTTCTCGATGCCGCACATCGGTGGCTTCGACATTGCCGGAGAGGTGGATGAAGTCGGGCCGGGTGTGTCTGCCGATCGAGTAGGGGAGGCGGTGATCGTGAAGGCACGGGTGACCGGCCCCGCGGCGCGGGGTGTGCTGGATATCATCGGCATCGCCCGACCGGGCGGCTTTGCCGAGCGGGTGGTGGTTCCGGCTCATTGTGTGGCGATGAAGCCCGTGGACTATTCGTTCGAAGAGGCGGCGGCGTTTGGTTGTGTCTATTTGACGGCTTACTACGGTCTTGTGTTGCAGGCGGGTGTTCGGCCCGGTGAGGTGGTGCTCGTTCAGGCGGGTGGCAGTGGTGCCGGTTCGGCGGCGGTGCAGGTGGCCAAGGCGGCGGGTGCGACGGTCATCACTACGACCGGCAGCGATGAGAAATGTGAGAAGGGGAGGCGGGTGCTCGGGGCCGATTATGCGGTGAACTATCGCACGGAGGATTTTCAAGCGGTCGTCAAGGATGTGACCTGTGGGCGGGGAGTCAACGTGGTCTTTGATCCGGTCTGGGGCGAGACCGCGGCGCGGACGCTGGAATGCATCGGCCGGGGGGGGCGGTGGATCGTGCTTGGAATGGTTGGCGGTCTGCATGCCTCTCTGGATGGGGCGAAGCTGATGTTTCAGGAAGTCACGCTTCGAGGCATCGTCGAGTTCTACGCGGACGATTCGCAGATCGACGGGGCCTGGGCGATGGCCCATAGGGGCGTGGTGCGGCCGGTGATCGACACAGTCTGGCCGTTGTCGGAGCTTGCCAAGGCACAGGCCCAGATGGAGGCGAATGAGTTTTTCGGGAAGATCGTTGTGGTTCCGAGGGGCGAAACGTCAATAAGTCAAAACGTCAAAAAGTCAAAATAACAACAACAACAACAAAAACGGCGACGCACCGGCGGGACGCCGATGCTCCCCATAGACAACGACGAACCATAGACAACGACGAACCAACGACGACGATGCAATGA